>CAURIB010000065.1:0-9214 GCA_963524795.1 uncultured Streptococcus sp. | reverse complement strand
GGGCTCAAACGAACTTCTTTCACGGTCACAACGCTTTGTTTTTTGCGTTGTTCTTTTTGCTTCTTCTGATACTCAAATTTGAACTTACCGTAGTCCATAATCTTAGCAACAGGAGGTTTAGCTTGAGGTTGAATGAGAACCAAGTCCACATTAGCTTCATCCGCAAGTGTTTGCGCTTCGCTTAGTGGTTTGATACCCAATTGCTCACCTTCAAGACCGATTAAGCGAACTTCACGTACACGAATTTCATCATTGATGAATAAGTCTTGCTTTGCTATGGTTTTCACCTCTTTTTTTAATTTAGAGAAAAACAAGAGCGGACTTGCTAACGCAAATCCGCACTACATGATTATAGTTCATTACTGAAACTTGATCCGTAGGGGCCAGACAACGTTAGTCGCAAGGCGAGAAGTTCTCACTTCTGCTTTTCTCAACTTTTATATGATATCAAGTTTTCCCCTACTTGTCAAGATAAAAACTATCTTTTTTTAATTTTTTCTATTTTTGCCGACTTACAATCTATTGATTACGAGAATAGTAAATCTCATGTGGTTTCAACCTCGTATTGAGCATTTCTGAAACCGTCACGAAACTATAGCCCTGTTCCTGTAAATACTCAATTACTTTTGGAAGCGAATTAACTGACGGCTGATGAATATCGTGTAATAAAATTATAGACCCATCGCTCGTTTGGTGTTGGATTTCTGTAAAAATAGATGCTTCGTTTTTAGTCTTCCAATCCAGACTATCCACATTCCATAAGATAAAGCTTAAATCAAGACTATTACGAATATCATCTGAAATCGCACCGTATGGTGGACGCATTAATTTTGAACTTTTTCCAAGAACATTTTTAATGGCATCTTCTGTATCCGTAATTTGTTTTTTAGCATCTTCCAATGATAATTGTGTTAAAACTGGATGATTCCAACTATGGTTTCCAATTTCATGACCATCAGCCTGCATACGTTTGAGAATTGCTTCATTTCCAGCGATATTCTTACCTTGAACAAAGAAAGTTGCTTTGATCTTGTATTTAGCCAAGATATCCAAGGCTTGTGGTGTTGTATTTCCATCAGGTCCATCATCAAAAGTAAGAGCAACTACTTTTTTATTCTTCTCAGCTTGAACGGTTTTATAAAGTTCTGCGTCTTTTTCTGATAAGTATGATACTTCGATAAAATCAAAGAAATTGGAGATTGGCATTGCGATTTCTTCTTCATTACCCGATTGTTTGGCTGGGTAAAGAAGCAACTGGCTATCCTTATAGGCAAACTTCCAGGTCGTCAAATCCATAGCTGAAAAATCAGCTGTTACTTGATCGACAAGCGTTTGCTCAACTTTTTTATCAAGAAGCGTAGTCTTGATATCCTCTAGCAACTTTTCCTTAGCCTTGCTAGCATCTGTAAATAGCTGATCAAGGGTGAAAGGACTACCATCTTCTTTAAGGTAAAGCTGGTCCAATGAAGTGTTTTCCAATTCAACAACATTAGAATTGCTTAAATCATAGGCCTGTTTTTTTATAAGGTGACTCTCAACACCTTTGATAGAAGATGAATCTTTTTCAGAGTAGTAAAAAATCAAATGTTCTTTATCTTCTACCTTTTCAGTGATATCTTTTACAATGATATCCTTTACAGAATCAATGACTTTATCTCCTGTCATAGGATAGTAGGTGATAACCTCTGCCTTACCCTTACGAAAATGCTCCTTCTGACTTCCTTGTGAATAGGAATCATCTTTTTCTTTTTTCAGTGCTTCAATTTTTTGTTCAAAAGCTTGCTTGGTCAGAACCTGATAAGTGATGGTTCCACCTAATGCTAAGACTGTGAAAAATAGAAGCCCCACAATAATCCATAAATTTTTTTTCTTCTTGTCTTTTGTTCTACGGTTCGTTCTCTTTTTTGTCATAGTCTAATCATATCAAATCAACACTATAATTTCAATGAAAAATAGGAAAATGTCCATTTTTTAGGAAAAGAAAGGTAAAAGAAAAATCCCAGACTTCTCTAGGACTTTCTTTTGATTAGAAACGAATAGTTTCTCTTGTTTTTTCATATGAAGTAACGAAACGGTTTGTTACACCTGGTTCAGCCACTTCCAAAGCTTGGGAAATTTTTTCGAAAGATGCTTGATAGTCAAAGGCATTTTCAAAGATTTCTAAAGATTCGTGGAAGGCTTGTTGAATCCCTTCATCAAATGATCTGTAGCGGTTAGAGTATTGAAGTAATTGTTCAGTCAAGGTAGCATATTGTACGATGCTGTATGTTTCTGTTTCCAGAATTTCCATATCGTGTGTCGCAATTTCTAAAATACGGTTGACAGATTCAATGTTGACTTGCGACTGTTCTAACTCTGCCATCAAATCTTCGGTACTGTGGCTAGCTGCAAAGAACAATTTCAAGAAATTCTGTGGAATTCCTGGAAGATTTCTCTTTTCCATGTATCGCTTAATGGTGTGAAGGCGATTGACATAGACATTTGCCTTTTGACGAGCGTTGACATCGTCTTTTTCAATTTGCACCAGACGTTCGCTAACTGAAACTTGATCATCTTCAATTTCTTTTAATGTAGCTTGAACATTTTCTAAACGTTCTTCTAATACAGAGTAGGCTTCAGTATATTCCTCTTGTTCTGAGGTCATATCGCTGATAGTGATATCTAAAGACTCTAGGTCTGCTTGAAGACGACGGACGTGATTTACATCACTCTCAGACATCAAGTAAGTTTTGCTCAAGCGTTCAATATCTTTCACCAAGACCTGATTGTTGTCTTTTAAGTGGTCAAGATAGGTTGGAAGTGTTGCTAACAGGTTCTCAACAACCTTATGTGAAGCAATCTCTCTCGTGAAGATATCATAGAGAGCATTGATTTCTTCTTGAATCTGAGTATCTTCATATTCAGCATTGTCCAATTCCAATTTTTTGATATTTTCTTGGTTGTTCTTCAATGCTTCATACAATAACTGCAAACGAGATTCAATGTCAGTTTCTACAAAGTGATAGTTGGCATCAAGCAACTTACGATAACCTGCCTCTAGATCTTCCAGTTGGTCTGGAAGGTCAGTTGTTAGATTGGCAACAATTGCAGGAATTCTCTCCACAATATGAGTCAAGGCAAGGATATGATTTTCAGCATTATCCAAAATACCTGCTGCCTCAACTGGATCTCCTGAAGAGTTCAAAGTTACAAACTGAGAAAACTCTGATTGGATGTTCTCCAATTGTCTTTCAATTTCAGGAAGTGCTTGACCATATTTTTCAGAATCTTCAGCAACTGTCATTTGTAAGCTTTCAAATAAATCTAAAGCGTGAAGGACACGACCACTGTTTTTTGATTCTTGTTTTTCTAACTCTGCCAAAGCATTTCGGATAGATGCAATATCTTCTTCAATAAGAGTAATTTGGCTTTCAATTTGGTCAATTTTGTGTTGAGCTTTCAAGAAGCGGAAAGAGCTATTGTAGCCTTCTGCTTCAAAGAGATTGTTCTCAATATCAGCAAATGAGTTGAGGGATAAGTCTACCCATTTTTGGTTCCATTCTCTAAAGGCAACCTGACTTTGACCAATCAGGTGCATATTTTTAACAGCTTCTACTTCATCATTTACTGGAAGGTTATATAACTCTTCCTTTCTTCCCTCTAGTACTGCAAGCCTACCTTCATTGCGTTTGCGTAACAAAATCGCTACAACATAAGCAATAATCAGTAGAGTCGCTATTACAATCATAATAATAATCAACAGATTATCAGACATATCAAACTCCTTTTTATACTTGAAACAATTGTAATGATTATATCATATTTTTCAAACCATGGAAACTATTTCCCAAATTTTTTAGACGTCAAGCGTACTGTAAACAGCATTTTCTTCAATAAATTCTCGACGTGGTTCTACACGGTCACCCATGAGCATATCAAAGATTTTATCTGCTTCTGCAGCATCATCCACTGATACACGCGCCATGAGACGGTGTTCAGGATTCATAGTTGTTTCCCAAAGCTGATGATCATCCATTTCTCCAAGACCTTTATATCGCTGAATAGTTGGTTTGGCACGACCTTCACTATAGCGAGCCAAGGCTTCCTGGAGACGGATTTCTTGATCTGCCCCAGGTTGGATGTATTCTTTAATCTCACTGCCGACCTTAACACCGTAAATTGGTGGTTGGGCGATATAAACATAACCTGCTTCTAAGACGGGTTTCATATAACGATAAATCAAGGTTAACAAGAGGGTACGGATATGGGCTCCATCGACATCGGCATCCGTCATGATGACGAGTTTTTGATAACGTGCCTTGCTGACATCGAACTCAGCCCCAAATCCTGTTCCCATAGCTGTGAAAAGACTGCGGATTTCTTCATTGGCAAGGATTTTATCCATGCTGGCCTTTTCAACGTTGAGGATTTTACCGCGAATCGGTAAAATCGCTTGGAATTCACGGTCACGACCAGACTTTGCAGAACCTCCCGCTGAATCTCCTTCGACGATGAAAAGTTCAGTTTCAGCTGGATTATTTGAAGAACAGTCTGCTAATTTCCCTGGAAGGTTTGAAATCTCTAAACCAGATTTCTTACGAGTAACCTCACGCGCACGCTTGGCTGCTACACGCGCCTTAGCTGCCAAAATCCCTTTTTCAACAATCCGCTTAGCAATCTGTGGATTTTCCATTAGGAAGTCTGAAAATGCTTCACTAAAGAGGCGATTAGTAATCTTTACAACTTCACTATTTCCAAGTTTGGTCTTAGTTTGTCCTTCAAACTGTGGGTTTGGATGTTTAACAGAGATAACGGCTGTCAATCCTTCACGGACATCCTCACCTGTAAGGTTATCTTCGTTATCTTTTAGAAGTTTGTTTTTACGAGCATAGTCATTGATAACACGAGTTAAGGCTGTACGGAAACCTTGCTCATGTGTCCCACCTTCATGGGTATGAATATTGTTGGCGAAACTCATGACATTTTCGTGGTAACCTGTTGTATACTGCATCGCAACTTCGACTGTGATGTCATCCATTTCTCCATCAGTGTAGATTGGATTTTCAAAAATGACATCCTTGTTTTCATTGATATACTCAACGTAACTCGCAATCCCACCTTCGTAGTGGTAGTGTCTTGTTTGTTCAAGTCCCTCACGTTTGTCAGTGATGGAGATTTGAAGACCACGGTTCAAAAAGGCTAGCTCCTGGATCCGCTTGTTTAATTTATCAAAATCAAAAGTTGTTGTTTCTGTAAAAATTTCTGGGTCTGGTGTGAAGTGAACGGTTGTTCCAGTACGATCCGTATCACCGACCACTTCAAGATCTGCTACTACATGCCCACGACGGTATTCTTGGTAATGAATCTTTCCGTTTTTATGAACACGAACATCCAACTGAGTTGAGAGGGCATTTACAACCGATGAACCTACACCGTGGAGTCCACCTGAAACCTTGTAACCGCCACCGCCAAATTTACCTCCAGCGTGAAGAACGGTAAAGACAGTTTCAACGGCAGGGCGGCCTGTCTTTTCTTGAATATCAACAGGGATACCACGTCCATCATCAACAACCGTAATAGAGTCATCTGGCTCAATAAAGACCTGAATATGACTAGCAAATCCCGCCAAGGCCTCATCGATAGAGTTATCAACGATTTCCCAGACTAGGTGGTGAAGACCTTCTTTTGAAGTCGATCCGATATACATTCCAGGACGCATACGAACGGCTTCCAGACCTTCCAAAACTTGAATCTGACTGGCATCATAATCCTGTGCCTGTTGGTTTTTGATTTCTTCTGTCATTTTTTCCCTTTTTCTTTTTTTCCTTTTTCTTACATGTCTAATACTTGTCTCAATGTCACGATATTTTTAAAGAGATGCGTCGCTAAGCCTGCTGCTTGTCCAGCTTCAATATCAATAGGACGGTCACCAATCACGATACCAGAACTAATCTTATACTTATCTCGCAAATAGATCATAGACTCTGGATTTGGTTTTCTCTTGAAACCAGAACTAGCTGTTACTACTTCTGTAAAATAGTCAGCAATACCAGTCTTTTCAAGGATTTCCAAAACTTGGTCATTGCGATGCGAAACTAAAAAGTTCCGTCCTCCCTGGTCTGAGATTTCCTCCAATAAAGCAGGTACTCCCTCAAACAAGGCAGGATGTTCAAGCTCTAGCGCTTCGTTTTCCTTGTATTTTTCTAAAAAATTCTCTATTGTTGGGGCAAAACAGTCAATTGCAAAAGCAGTTGACACTTTCAAGGCTTCATAAACGCTATCATGATCTTTTTTGATTCCAAATTGAGCTAATGTTTCCACAAAAGCCGCAGTCGAAGTCTCATAATTATCAAGTAGAGTTCCACCTAAATCCCAGATGTAATCGTGATATTTCATACCCTTCATTATAGCATTTTTTTATGAAAAAAGCGACGATTTCCTTCTATTTTAACAGTAAAAAACGAGAAGAATCCTTTAATAGACAGATTCTTCTCGTTTCACTTAATCTAAACCAAATACATCACGATAGAGCATTGCTTCTCTCAAACCAGTTGCATCGCCACCAAGTTGTTCTACTAGGCTATAAGCAAAGGCAAGGGCAGTTGCTGGACCGCGACTGGTAATCAAGTGACCATCGACAACTACTGTTTCCTTGCGATAGTGACCATCAGCAATTTGCTCTTGGACACCATCATAGCAGGTGAACTCTTTATCCTTGAGGAGACCAGCGCGATTCAGTACAATTGGTGCTGCACAGATGGCTGCTAGTTTTTTACCAATTTGCTCACATTTTTGAAGTTCAGCAATCAAAAGTTCATGATCTCGTAAATTTGCTGATCCTGGCATACCTCCTGGTAAGACAATCATGTCGTAGTCAGATAAATCACCATCAAACACACGATCTGCTTGTACTTGGATGGCATGTGATCCCGTCACTCGGGCTTCAAAACCAACCATATGACAAGCAATATTGGCACGACGTAATACGTCCACAACTGTTAGGGCTTCGATTTCTTCAAAGCCATCTGCTAAGATAACTGCAACTTTAGCCATGATTTACTCCTTATTTAACTTTTTTCAAAACAACTTTCTTACGTTTAAATCTTGTCTTACCGCTCTTTTCATCGGCCAGATGCGTTTGATAACTCATCGATAGAAGCAGACCGACACCAATCAGATTACTGATAATGGCTGATCCCCCTTGGGAAATGAATGGTAAAGGAATCCCTGTCAGAGGAAGGAGACCCGTCACCGCCCCAATATTTTCAAAGATATGGAACAAGAGCATCATAATAAATCCAGTTGAAATGTAGGTATAAAATTGATTATTGGACTTGAGAGTGATTTTTAACATTCGATAGATAAGTAGGAGATAAAGCGTAATTACGAGGACAGAGCCGATAAAACCAAAATCTTCTGCAATGACTGTAAAAATCATATCACTCTCACGAACGGGAATGAGGAGATTGGATACATTAAATCCTTGACCAAACAAGCCTCCACTACCGATGGCGATTTGCCCTTGCGCTTGTTGATAGGTGGTCGTCTGAGCATAATCAAAGGGATTGAGCCAGGCAAGGATACGGTTAATCTGATAGGTTGGCATCCCAATTTGATGCATGAAAGCACGCCCATCTTTTGTGATGAAAATCGCCAAAAATCCTGCGATTCCCGATACAGCTGTTACAATAACTGGAATGATGATTTTCCATGATACCCCAGAAAGCAAGACGAGTCCAGCAAAGATGGCGACAAAGACCAGGGCCGTTCCAAGGTCACTCTGCAGGGCCAGTAAAACTAAAACTGGTAGCGTAAAGACAATCATCCACAGTATCAAGAGGAAGTCTAAAGGAATCGTTCGTTCACTTTCCTTGTGTTTCTGTGTGAATTGAACAATGACCCGAGCCAAGATCAAAATATAGGAAATTTTCATGAACTCGGAAGGCTGGAAAAGTGTCACTCCACCAATTGACACCCAGTTTTTTGCCCCTGTTGCTGCGACCAAACTAGGGTTATAGAAAACCAAGGGTAAGACCATGAGGACTAGACCTAGGGCATAAAGATAGGGAGTCGCCTGCCATAAAAATTTTGTATTAAAGAACATGACTACAAAGCTGATAACAATTCCCAATACGATCCAAGCTAGTTGTTGACCGAGAATAGGCCAGATATTATGTGGATAGTCATGGCTGACAGCAATGTAAATAGCTACCACTCCAATCACCAGCAAACAGAATACTGGCAATATTAAACTATAATCGACTCGAGAGTCGAGAGAACGTTTCATAAAGGTCTCCTTCATTCTTTCAGATGTTTATTCTATTTTTTGTGTAAAAATTCTTGAACTTTTGAGAATATTTGCTCTTTGCCAACTTCTCTGACTCGACTAGTCTGTGACAAGGCCTTGCCAATCTGCTTTCCATATCGCTTGCTTGTCATTCGGCTATCCAAGATAAGGACAGAGGAGCGTTGTCCAAGACGACGCATGGTTCTACCTATCGCTTGTTTGAGGCGAATAATAGCCATTGGCAGTTGATAGTCGTAGAAAGGATTTTTCCCTTCAAGACGCAGTTCCTGATTCATTTTTTTCGTAAAGGGATCTTCTGGATTTTGGAAGGGCAAGCGTGTCACCACTTCAATCACTCGAGGGTGAGTCGCAAAATCAACTCCCTCCCAAAAACTTCCTGTCCCTAGCAAGAGTTGAGAGTCTCCTCTTTCAAATCGTTTCTTGAGTTGAGCAGGATCCCCGTTCTTATATTGGGCTAAATGAGAAAGAGATAAAGAGTCTGATACCTGCAACAAAAGGTCTTTTGAAGTGAATAAAACGAGCATGGGTTCTTCAAGATAGGACAAATCTTCCAGCACTTCTACAAGAGCCTGGGCATAGTCTTCTTGGGAGGTTTCTGTCACCAATGGAAAATCCTTGACAACCAAAATTTCTTGATTTTCTTGAAAATTCTCATCCAGTCTGTCAAAGGCCGCATGCGGAAATCCCATTAATTCAGGTAAAGATACTCTGCTACTAATTTCCAAGGTTGCAGAGACAGCTAAGAGTTGACAACTCTCTGGAAAAATCTCAGAAAAGAGCAGACGTTGATTGCGACTAGAAGAAATGACAACCTTCTTGCTAGACAAGTCTGAGGCTGATAGCCAAAATTCTCCATCAGTGCAGAAAAATCGCTGATAGTCTTTAAATTCTGGTAAATTCAACTCAGAAAAATCTTGGCGGAGCTTG
>CAURIB010000064.1:0-9261 GCA_963524795.1 uncultured Streptococcus sp. | reverse complement strand
TAGCCCTTGGCAATCAGTTGAAGGACATCGCGTTCTCGCGCAGTTAATTCTTCGTGAAGTTCCATATGATTGCGGTGGTATTCTACTTTCTTACTCACCTCTTGTTCGATAGCTAGCTCTCCAGCTGCCACCTTTTGAACAGCATGGAACAATTCATCGGCACTTGATGTCTTGAGCATATAGCCTTTAGCCCCAGCATTTAAGACTGGCATGATTTTTTCATTATCTAGATAAGAAGTCACAATCAAAATTTTAGCCTCCGGCCATTCTTTGAGAATAGCTAGAGTTGCATCAATCCCATTGACTTCAGGCATGACAATATCCATGACAATCACATCTGGACGAAGCTCCAAGGCCATGGAAATTCCTTCCGCACCATTGGTTGCTTCTCCTACAACCTCTACATCATCTTGTAATTCAAAATAACTTTTTAAACCAAGACGCACCATTTGGTGGTCATCTACTAATAATAGTTTCATTTTATTTCCTTTTGTTCGTCAATCAAGCAAGGGGATCCGAATATCCACTGCTAAACCCTGCTTGGGTGCTGTTAATAGTTGTATGCTACCAGCCATATCTTCCACTCGTTCTTTGATATTGCGTAGTCCATAGCTAAGTTCATCAACATCATCTAACTGAAAACCGAGACCATTGTCTACTAACTTCAACTGCAATTCAGTTTCCGTTTGATAAAGATAAACATCTAGACAAGAAGCTTGGGCATGACGGAGAGTATTACTAATCAATTCTTGGACGATACGAAAGACATGCTCCTCAATCTTTTTAGGCAATTCGTCTACCTGATATTTAAAACTGACTTTGAGTTCACTTTTTTCTTCCAATTCTTTGAGAAGCAACTGAATCCCCTCAACCAGACTCTTTTGTTCCAGTTCGATCGGTCGCAAATGCAAGAGTAGAATACGCAAATCTCTTTGGGCTGTCTCCAAAATAGCTGTCACACTCTGGAGTTGTGTCTGCATCTTCTCTCTATCTAATCTTGTAGCTTGTTGACTGAGTCCTGATAAAATCATATGGGCAGCAAAAATTTCTTGGCTGACTGTATCATGCAAGTCACGTGCGATTCGTTTGCGCTCCTTTTCAATAATCACTTCTTCTTTGACCAAGGCTTGATTGTCTGCTTTTTGAATAGCTTCTGTCAACAAACCGAGCTTTCCTGACAAATTTCTAAAACTTGCGTCTAAGTCAGCATCTCCAAGGCTTTTAATATCTTTACCAGCTAGCAGACGTTTAAGATTTGCTTGGATTCTTCTTCTTGAAATTTCGTCAACCATTGTCCAAAATAGGACTAATAAAAAAGCTAGGGCAAGGCTAAACATCAAAGCTAGAAAGAGGACTTTTTCTGTCTTTTCTAAATCTTGGAAGAGAGAAGTCCACTCCAAATCTAAGACCTTAAAAATGCTTCGAAATAGAAAAGCAACAAAGAGAAATGAGGTGAATCCAATTAAAATATAGGGTTGCTTTTTCATCCTCTCACCACCTCAACATCTCCAACCATGGTTGTCAAAAGAATCTTAACACTCTTGGGACTCTTGAGATAATCTCTGGTTTCTTGATGGAATTGTTCATTGCGCAAAGCTCGCTTAGGCTGGTCAAAGAAGGTTAAATCTCCGTACAATGAATTAACGCTAAGGCTGACTTCTACATCCACTGGTACGATAATTCTAGTCGTACCGACCAGTTTTCTCAAGATGATGACATTATCATGATTGCTCAAAATTACGTGCTCTAGATGAATGGTATCCTTCCCCATGAGACGAAAGAGATTGATATCGTCAAAACGACAGGTCTGGTAGCTTGAGAAGTGATGAAGATTTCCAAACCAGCGATTTTTCTCCTTCTTCACTGTCACAACGTCTTCAAAGACCAGATTGGTCTCTTCTCTTTCCTTATTCATCATAGGATAAAGCAAGAATAGGCTGTATATCAAGGCCACAAAGATGGCTAAAATGACAAAGGGATTGAGCATGATGATAAAGAAAAATAGGATGCTCACCGCCACTAAAATGAAGTTATTCCCCTGTCTACCAGTGTAGTATCGAATCAGCAGTAAAAACAAGAGCAATATTAGTAGAAAACGGGAAAAATGCTCTGATACCATCATAATCAGAGCTCCTGTTAATAAACAAGCTTCAATAAATAGAAAAATTTGAAATTTTCGCATGTATCCGTCCTCTCTATGTTATTGTATCACAAAACCAAAAAGTCACATCAGTCTGAGGAATGATAAAAAGACCGGGACCAAAATCCCGACCTCCTTATAGTTGATCTTTTGCTTCTTTTAATTTTCCATAAAGGAGATAGTCGACCTCTTGTAAATCCTCAATTTTTGAACAATTAAGGGCACACATGATTAGACGTAGATCTTCCTTCCAACTCTCAACAATGGAAATAACGACATCCACTGGGTAGTTTTCAACCAATTCTAACATGGTCCGCGATAGACCAACTGCTTTGGCTCCAAAGACCAAACATTTGATGATATCTAGTGGATTGCGAACACCTCCACTTACCAGAAGCTCCATCTTATCTTTCCAGTCTTGGGCATTGATAAGAGCCTGCATGGTCGATTGCCCCCAATCATTGAGGTAGTCCCGTTGACCGCTACGACGATTTTCGATATAGGCAAAACTAGTCCCCCCACGGCCAGACAAATCAACCGTACGTATCCCCATTTCGTACGCCTTAGCAATGGTCTTCACATCCATGCCAAAGCCGACTTCTTTTAAAACAAGGGGAACTGAGATTTGCTCAGCATAATCTTTCAGATTGCTTTGCCACAATCTAAATTGACGCTCACCTTCTGGCATGAGCAATTCTTGCATGACATTAACATGAACTTGTAAGAGAAGGGGATTCATCTCTTGGACCGTTTGCAATCCTAATTCAACAGGTTTGTCCAAGCCAATATTGGTTCCAAGAAGGAGGTCAGGATGATTTGACTTCACGGCAAAAGAATCGTCCGATGAATCCTTAAGTGCCGCACTGTAAGACCCCGTCACAAATAAAATTCCGCAAGCCTCTGCCACCTGGGCCAATTTTTGATTGATTTCTTTACCCTTTTCACTCCCACCTGTCATGGCATTGATATAAAAAGGAAAGTCCCACTTTCGCCCTGCAAATTCTGTCGAAAGATCAATTTCATCTAAGTCATATAAGGGTAGCGAGGAGTGAATCAACTCCACTTCATCAAAACTATTATAAGAACTTTTTTGTTCAAGGGCATAGCGGATGTGTTCATCCTTCCGATTTGTCGTCATGTCCCATCCTTTCTTGATATAAGAGTTCAATTCCTAGATCAGCCCAGCGTTTTTTCAGTAATGTGGTCGAATCTTGGTCAAAACTGAGGGCAATCCCACAGTCTCCACCACCAGCACCACTACTTTTAGCGACAGCTTTCAAGTCTTTGCTGGCATTTTTTAGTTGTCTGAGCGAAGGTGTGTAAATATCTGAACTCAAGCCTTCTAAAAGTTGGCTGGCTTGTTCTAGCAAATCAATGATTTTATCCTCTTGACCTGCATGTAAAGCCCGCACCAAAGAGTCTACAGTTTCTTTTGAAGCCTGCAAGAAGCTAGCGTTCATATTATCCTTGATTTGCTTGACCATGTGACTAGAGACAGCGACTTCCTTGGTCCAACCCACCAGAAAATCAAATTTCAAGGTCGGTTCAACATTTCTAATAGAAAAGCCCCAATCACGTGCTAATACAGTTGGCAAGTCTTCTTTTTCTAGCCACTGTGCCACTTTCTCGCGATCAAAAGACTGATAGAGGACCAGGTCTTCTGAAACGATACAGGCAATGTCCCCCATGGAACCATTGTCCCCACGTCTAAGAAGTACAGCACTCGCCAATTTAAACAAGAGTTCTCTGTCAGCTAATCTTTCATAGAAGGCAAGCATGGCCTTGATGACCAAAACAACCACACTACCACTAGAGCCCAGTCCAAACTTCTTACCCTCACGCTCCATTTTCCCACGAATGTCTAGGGAGAAAGGCTGTAGTTCAACTCCTTGGGCAGTCAGGTATTCCTCCACCAAGGCAACTGTTTCTTGAATCAAGGCATAGGAAGAATCCGGTCGCAAGTCTACACTATAGGAAAACATATCTGAGTAGAGTCGATAAACTTCTGAGGACTCAATCTCAGCTGTCATATAGATGGGAATAGCTTTTATTAGTGCCAACTGTCCTGGTTCTAAAATGGCATACTCCCCAGCCCAATAGAGCTTCCCACAAGTTTTAACAATCGTCATCTTGGCTCAAATCCTTTGTTTTTGAAACGATTAAGCGATAGCGTTGACCTAAGAGTTCTGATAGATGTTCCAAGTCCTCTTCTAAACAAAGAACCTTGACATTAGGGCCTGCATCCATGGTAAAGTAGCAATTCTCACCTTGTTTACGTAGCTGACGAACGAAATCCATAGCCTCATAACTAGCATCTGTCAGATAAGAGAAGGATGGAGTGGCTGTCTTTGTCGTCGCATGCATTGCCAACGCGTTCTTCTCTGTCAATTCTCCAACTTTCTTAAAGTCATTCTCCTTGAGGTAGACCAGCATATCCTTGTAGTCTTGTTCAGATTGACGAATCCACTCATCAAAAGTCGTAGAAGTTTCGACACAGAGCTTCATCCCATCTCGACTGGAAATTGGTTTTTTCTGGTCTTCCAAGACCAACATAATCATAGCTAGTTTCAAGTCAGTTTCAACAGGATAAATCTCTCCAGTATCCTTGTCCCAAGCTGCTATCGGTCCATAAAAACTACGAGATGAAGAACCCGATGCAAACTTAGCTTCCAAGGCCAATTTTCTGCGATTCAGCCCAAGTTGGAAATAGGCGTTACAGGCTTTGACCAGAGCAGACAAACCACTGGAACTTGAAGAAAGGCCTGCTGCTGTTGGCATATTGTTCTTAGTATCGATACGAACAAAACCTGCTCCTTCAGGACGGTAGCGATCAATGATTTTACTCATTTTGACATGCTCAGCTTCATTTTGCAACTGACCATTGATGTAAAAAGCATCAGAGCTTGCATCTACTGGTAATGGAGAAAGTGTCGTCTCCGTATACATATTTTCTAAGGTTAGAGAGATACTGCTAGTTGCAGGAACCATCTCTTTTTCTGCTTTCTTTCCCCAATATTTGATAATGGCAATATTGGCATAGGAACGTACTGTTACAGGCTTTCGATCCATGTCTGAACAGCTCCTTTCTCTTCTAATCTTTCTGCGAGTTCTTGCGCTTGACTGACATTAGCAACCAAGGTGATGATGCAGCCTCCTAGACCACCACCACTCATCTTGGCACCTAGAGCGCCATGTTCGAGAGCAGTTTCAACCAAGGCATCTGCCTCAGGGCTACTAACTCCTATTTCTTTTAGATTGCCATGTGCTTTTGTTAAAATCTCTCCCAGCTTCACGGCATCTTTTGTTTTTATTGCTTCTTCAGCTTGTTTGGTCAACTCTCCTAGCGCATGCAAGAAAGGTAAGGCATCCTTGCCCTTGCTCTCAACAACTTGGATAGCTTCACGAGTATGCCCATAAACACCAGTATCGGCAATGACCAGATAAGCTGATAAATCCATGGTTAATTCTTCAAAACCAACATTCTTGATAAAACGAATAGGCTGGTCACTAAGACAGGTCTTAGCATCCAATCCGCTAGGATTCATATGGGCAATCATCTCCGTCCGATTGACTAAAATCTCTAAAACATCTCGCGAAAGTTCTGCTTGGTAATAATCAAATACCGCTCGAATGGCTGCAATGCTAATGGCTGCTGAAGAACCCATCCCCCGTTTTTCAGGAATAGCCGAGGCAATTTGACAACGAATGCAAGCTTCTCTGATATTTAGATACTCGAGAGAAGCATAGACAGCCATGGACAAGGTGTCCTCTGCAAACAGACGCCATGGTGTTGCTGCTGGGACTACCCGACAAGTCACCTCTACCTCTAAAATCGGTAAAGAGATGGCTGGGTAACCATAAACCACCGCATGCTCTCCTATTAAAATAATTTTACTATGTGCCTGACCGACACCAACTTCTTTTGTCATTTAATCCTACTAACAGACGAAAATCGTCTTTTTCTAGATAAAATTTTAGAACTTTATTCCTTTCTATTTTATTATATTTTCACAAAAAAAGCGATTGTTTCCTTCACAATCGCTTGTTTTCATTATTGTACCCATTCACCATTATAGTTGACGTAGTAGCCATCTACTTTTGTATTCACAGCTAGGGCACCTGAACTATAGGCATAGTACCATTTA
Source organism: uncultured Streptococcus sp. (assembly GCA_963524795.1). Lineage (GTDB taxonomy): Bacteria > Bacillota > Bacilli > Lactobacillales > Streptococcaceae > Streptococcus. The sequence continues at coordinate 2,976 of CAURIB010000064.1, read as the reverse complement.
CCGTTAACTTGGAACCATCCAGTCTTCATATCGCCATTACTTGCATTGAGGTAGTACCAAGTTGAGCCATCTTGAAGCCAGCCTGTCGCCATAGCTCCTGATGAACGGAGGTAATACCAATAGCCATTGATAGAAGCCCAACCTGTCTTCATATCACCATTTTGACCATCTAGATAATACCAAGTTGAACCATCTTTCACCCAACCTGTTGCCATGGAACCTGATGAACGAAGATAGTACCAGTTATTACCTAGATATTGCCATCCTGTTTGCATGATTCCAGTTTTTGGATCCAAGTAGTACCATGGAGCTGGTTTACTTCTGTCGATTCCAAAAGTAACATGGAAATCTTGAGTCCAACCCTTAGCAATTTCACCAATTGGTAATGGATAGTAAGAATCATCACCAGAACTTCCTATCTTATTTAAATAATACCAATTGCCGTCTTCATAAATCCAACCTGTCTTTACGGCATAATCATTATCAAAATAATAAGTTCTCTTTTCAGGAGATGGAGTATATTGTTCACCATATACTTTTCCTGTATTTTCAGACGTTTTTGCCTCTAGTACTTGTTTATCTGTTTGTTCTAGCAAAGCGCCATCCGAACCAAAGTAATACCATCTTTGTTGGAGTCCAATTTCTTTTACCCCATGATTATCAAATAAATTATCTCGATAACCTGTTCCAGGAATTTCTAAGTATTGCCATCCAACTACCATTTCTCCTTTACCACCAAAATAGTAAGTTTTACCGTCTATTTTATGCCAATAGATTGCTTTATGATCATCTTTTACATAATATTTTCTATTATCCTTATCAACAAATTGGCCACCTGTGGTATCCGCAAATACAGTATTAGTAGCTAGCAAACCAAAGAAAAATGCTGTTAGTCCAACTTGCATAGTTTTTTTTAAAAGTTTCATTTATATGTCCTCCAATATTAAATCCACTCACCAGATGAAGCAAAGTTATAAACTTTACCATCGATAGTTTGGCTACCTGTAACCATTGCTCCATTTGAATTGAGATAATACCAGTTTCCATTTACTTTTGCCCAACCGGTCTTCATATCGCCATTACTTGCATTTAGGTAGTACCAAGTTGAACCATCTTTCACCCAACCAGTTGCCATGGCTCCTGATGAACGGAGATAGTACCACTTGTTACCAAGATATTGCCAGCCTGTTTTCATATCGCCATTTTCAGAATCTAGATAATACCAAGTTGAGTCTTCCTGATACCAACCAGTTGCCATGGCTCCTGATGAACGGAGGTAGTACCACTTATTACCAAGATATTGCCACCCAGTTTGCATTGCAGCAGTTGTTGGATCGAGATAGTACCAAGTCGAATCATCGTTTATCCAGCCAGCACGTCTTTCACCACCAATAAAGTTTTCTCCATTAATTTCAGTTTTAGCTAGATAATACCAATTAGACTGATCATAAAGCCAACCTGTCTCTAAAGAATGATTCTGATTAAAGTAATAGTTCGTGTAATAACGCTTCTCTTCTTTGTCTTCACGTTTTTCCCCGTACTTTCTTCCAACACTGTCTTTAGTTTTAATCTCTAATGCTTTCCAACCAACAAACTCTTGTAGCACTCCATTCTGATCGAAGTAGTACCACTCTGACTTTGGAAAACCTTCTAATCTCACACCATTAGGGTAAGGACCAATTGTACTACCTTTAGATGGAAACGGGATATATTGCCAGCCGACAACCATTTCTCCTGATACATGATCAAAATAATAGTACTTCCCATCTATCACTCGCCAGTAGGTTTCTTTGATGTCACCCTTCTTGTAGTAGGTTCTACCATTTTCTTGGACAAATTGCCAGCCTTCCGAATCAGCATCATCCGCAAATACTGCACTTGTCGCTAGCAAACTAAAGAAAAAGACTGCTAATGCAATTTGCATCATTTTTTTCAAAAATTTCATTCTTTTATCCTCCAAAATGATTATAGCAAATGTTTTTGTTTTTATCAATATATTAAGTTTAAACCAACAAGAATCTACTCAAAATTTGCTTTGAACTTGAAGTTAAGACTGACCAATTTGTTTAAAAAATAAACTGATAGACAGCACAGACCAAGCCTCATGAAATTTTCGATAAAGATGTTCGTTTATTTAAAGCTCAAAAAAAGTAGTTACAAAACTGCAACTGCTTTTTATTCCTGCATGGTATAACCAACACCACGCACTGTTTTGATGTAGCTCTTTTGACCTTTGACATCAATCTTGCTCCGTAGATATCGGATATAGACATCTACGATATTGGTCTCTGTAGCACTTTCATACTTCCAGACACTCTCTAGCAATTGTTCACGAGTTAAGACTTTCTTACTCCCCATGAGTGTAGCTAAGAGGTCATATTCACGACGAGTGAGAGCAATCATTTCATCACCACGATAGACCGTGTGATTTTCAACATCAATCCTCAAATTTCGGTAGGCCGTTGGCACCTTCATCTGATTACAATGCTGATCAATAAAATCACGTCCACGGAAAATCGCTGAAATTCTCTCAACCAAATTTTCGATAATGACTGGCTTATAGATGTAAGAAACTGCAAACTGCTGAATGACTTCCAGCTTTTCTTGCAAGTCCTCCCAATGATCCAAGATCATGATGACAGAAGCAGGTTTAGTTCGACTCAGCCTTTCAGCAAAGTCCCGAGCCGTCATATCTCCCAGATTAAAGTTCAATAAAATCAAATCATAATCTGTCTGAAGAGCCAGAGAAAGGGCTTTTTGCCCCTCCTCTACTAGATCAACCCGATAGTGCTCTTTCTGGAGTTCCAAACTTAAAAAATGAGCTAGATTTCTTTCTTTTTCAAGCAATAAAATCCGTTTCTCCATAGCTTGGCCTACTTATTTTTCATCGTACCAAGAATAGTGGAAGGTTCCTTCTTTGTCTTTACGTTGGTAAGTGTGGGCACCAAAGTAGTCACGTTGTGCTTGGATCAAGTT
>CAURIB010000063.1:0-9266 GCA_963524795.1 uncultured Streptococcus sp. | reverse complement strand
TCCTGCCTATCCTGGCTATGAGCCAATAGTTAATCTAGTTGGTGCAGAGATTGTCGAGATTGATACAACTGAAAATGGTTTTGTCTTGACGCCTGAGATGTTGGAAAAGGCAATTTTGGAGCAGGGGGACGAGCTCAAGGCAGTTATTCTCAACTATCCAGCCAACCCTACAGGAATTACTTATAGTCGCGAGCAATTAGAAGCCTTGGCAGCTGTTTTACGTAAGTATGAGATTTTCGTAGTCTGTGATGAAGTCTACTCAGAATTGACCTATACAGGTGAAAATCATGTATCTTTGGGAACTATGTTGAGAGACCAGGCAATTATCATTAACGGTCTTTCTAAATCCCATGCCATGACAGGTTGGCGTTTAGGTTTTATCTTTGCACCAGCAAACTTCACAGCTCAACTCATCAAGAGTCATCAGTATTTGGTAACTGCTGCAAACACCATGGCGCAACATGCTGCGGTGGAAGCATTGACAGCTGGTAAGAACGATGCAGAACCCATGAAGAAGGAATATATCCAACGTCGGGACTACATTATTGAGAAGATGACTAAGCTTGGGTTTGAAATCATCAAGCCGGACGGTGCTTTTTATATCTTTGCTAAGATTCCGGCAGGCTATAATCAAGATTCCTTTGCTTTTCTGAAGGATTTTGCCCAGAAGAAGGCTGTTGCTTTTATTCCTGGTGCTGCCTTTGGTCAGTATGGAGAGGGCTATGTTCGCCTATCTTATGCAGCTAGCATGGAAACCATCAGAGAAGCTATGAAACGACTTGAGGAGTACATGAGAGAAGCATGATTCAATCGATTACGAGTCAGGGTTTAGTACTTTACAATCGAAATTTTCGAGAGGATGATAAGCTTGTTAAAATCTTTACAGAACAGGCAGGCAAGCGCATGTTTTTTGTCAAACACGCCGGCCAATCCAAACTAGCTCCTGTCATTCAACCTTTAGTCTTAGCCCATTTTCTCCTAAAAGTCAATGACGATGGACTTAGTTATATAGAAGATTATCATGAGGTAAAGACTTTTCCGAAAATCAATAGTGACCTCTTTGTTATGGCTTATGCGACTTACGTTGCAGCCTTGGCAGATGCGAGTTTGCAGGATAACCAAGAAGATGCTCCCTTATTTGCTTTTTTGCAAAAGACTTTAGAGCTGATGGAAGAGGGTCTGGATTATCAAGTTTTGACCAATATTTTTGAAATTCAGATTTTGACACGGTTTGGGATTGGTCTAAACTTTAATGAGTGTACTTTTTGTCATCGAGTAGGTCAGGCCTTTGACTTTTCTTTCAAATATGGAGCCTGTCTTTGCCCAGAGCATTATCATGAGGATGAGAAACGATGTCATCTAAATCCCAATATTCCTTATCTGCTCAATCAATTTCAAGCCATTGATTTTGATACTCTGGAGACTATTTCTCTCAAGTCAGAAATCAAGCAAGACTTGCGCAAGTTTATGGACCAGATTTACGAAGAGTACGTCGGGATTCACCTAAAATCAAAGAAATTTATTGATTCCCTAGCAGATTGGGGACAACTACTAAAAGAGGAAGATAAATGAAAAAAATCGCAGTAGATGCAATGGGTGGGGATTACGCACCACAGGCAATTGTTGAAGGTGTTAATCAAGCTCTTGCTGACTTTTCAGATATTGAGATTCAACTTTACGGAGATGAAAGCAAAATCAAGCAATATCTAACAGCTCAAGAACGTGTGAGTATTATTCATACAGATGAGAAGATTGACTCGGATGACGAGCCAACAAAAGCCATCCGTAAAAAGAAAAATGCCAGTATGGTATTGGCTGCTAAGGCTGTCAAAGATGGTGAGGCGGATGCCGTGCTCTCTGCTGGGAATACAGGTGCTTTGCTTGCAGCCGGATTTTTCATCGTAGGTCGTATCAAGAATATCGATCGACCTGGGCTTATGTCAACCTTACCAACAGTTGATGGGAAAGGTTTTGATATGCTAGATCTCGGTGCCAATGCAGAAAACACAGCCCATCACCTTCATCAATATGCCATCCTAGGTTCTTTCTACGCTAAAAATGTTCGTGGAATTGCAAAACCACGAGTTGGTTTGCTTAATAACGGGACAGAGAGCAGCAAGGGAGATCCACTCCGCAAGGAAACTTATGACTTGCTAGCAGCTGATAACAGCTTAAACTTTATTGGGAACGTGGAAGCGCGTGATTTGATGGATGGCGTTGCTGATGTAGTCGTAACAGATGGTTTCACGGGAAACGCTGTGCTCAAAGCTATTGAAGGGACTGCTATGGGTATCATGGGCTTACTAAAAAATACCATTACAGGTGGCGGACTTCGAGCAAAACTTGGCGCTCTCCTTCTCAAGGATAGCCTTAAAGGTTTGAAAAAGCAGCTCAACTATTCAGATGTTGGGGGTGCAGTCTTGTTTGGTGTCAAGGCGCCTGTTGTCAAGACTCATGGCTCAAGTGATGCCAAGGCTGTGTACAGTACGATTCGTCAGATTCGTACCATGCTAGAAACAGACGTAGTTGCTCAAACTGCGCGTGAATTTTCAGGAGAATAATATATATGACAGAAAAAGAAATTTTTGGCCGTATCGTGACCATCATCCAAGAACGTCAAGGGGAAGACTTCGTAGTAACAGAAGCCTTGAGCTTGAAGGATGATCTGGATGCTGATTCAGTTGATTTGATGGAGTTTATCTTGACGCTGGAGGATGAATTTAATATCGAAATCAGCGATGAGGAAATTGACCAACTCCAAAGTGTGGCAGATGTATTAAAAACCATTAAAGATAAAATCTAACATATAGCAACATGCAAGTCATGTTGTTTTTTTATTTCTCGAAAAAAGATAAGATTTTGAAGTTTTATAGTCGAGTTTACGAATAAAAAGATGAGAAGAAAAAAGGAGGATTGTTGATGTATGTGACAGGTCTTTATCCGTGGTTGATCAAGTGGTTTTTAAAATAAATTTGACTTAGTTGTTTATTTTAAAATGATTTTATCGAATAGATAAGTAAGAAGGAAAAGGAAGGAGATTAGAAATGATTATTTCAGTTATTTATCCAATTTGGCTTTTAAAATGGTTTAAAGGTTAGAAATCACAAATATAAAAATAAAGGAGAAAACAAGTGACAAACTTTGATAAAATGGAACAGAACTTTGCAGCTCTTACGGAAGAAGAGCTGACGGAAGTGGATGGGGGGTCAGTTACCGCTGTAGTTGTAGGAGGTGTCTTACTAATTGGTGGTATTGCTTGGGGCTATTTTATGTAATAATAAGGAGAGAAAAAATGAATTTAAATAAATGGACAGAATTGACAGAAGAAGAATTGATGAATACAGAAGGTGGATCAATTACCTTAGCCACGGTTGGTGCAGGAGTGGCAATTTTCCTTGGTGGTCGATTAATTGGTCAAGATTTAAAACGTAAATTTGGATAAAAGTGGACTTGTATGAAAAATCTAAAAAATGTAATGGGAGCCTTTTTAATTATTTTTGGAGTGCTTTGTATATTGGGGGATTTACATGTAATCACCTTTAATGTTGAAAAATATTTCCAAACAGAGTTATTTGTTCCGATGCTTATTTTGATGATGAGTTATTTAGATTCAGGTAAAGACAAGGTTTAAAGAGAACTATTATTAGTATGTGGCAAATGCTATAGAATAATCATCTTTTAGTTGTTATCAATGAAATAAGAACTAAAAAATGGAGAAATAAATGAATATCTCAGAAGAATGTGCGGCTATAATTATATCAGCCTCAGGAATAGTAGGACTTTTGGTTGGAGTAGCTATTGGATTAGCTAGTATTATTTAAAAAGGAGTAGATGAAAGATGAAGAAACTGGATGAAAAATTTGCTATTATGACAGAGGAAGACATGGCTGTAACTAAGGGAGGTTTCATTGTTACTACTTCTACAGCAGTAGCTTGGGGTGTTTTAGGAGTCGTTACCTATATGTATGGGCGTCATTTGGGAAGTAGACGTTAATTTAAAAATTTGTGGCAAATCGTAAAAAAATTGAAAAAGATAAGAAATATTAATCATTATTTTTTCTAGGTAGGACCTTTGTTCTACCTATTTTTATGTAGGAAAAAGTGCTGTTCAGGTGCAGTTATTGTTTTTTTAGAAATAATTTTCTTTTTGCTTCTTTGTTTGGATAAAATAATCTTACAAAGTTTTCTTTGGAGATTGTTAGGAAAAGGAGTAGGATATGAAATTTAGTAAACGGCATTATCGTCCTCAGGTAGACCAGATGGACTGCGGTGTGGCTTCATTAGCCATGGTCTTTGGTTATTACGGTAGTTATTATTCTCTGGCTCACTTGCGAGAGTTGGCCAAGACGACCATGGATGGGACTACGGCTTTAGGCTTAGTCAAGGTTGCAGAGGAAATTGGTTTTGAGACGCGAGCAATCAAGGCAGACATGACCTTGTTTGATTTGCCGGATGTAACCTTTCCTTTTGTGGCTCATGTGCTTAAGGAAGGGAAATTGCTCCATTATTATGTGGTGACTGGGCAGGACAAGAACAACATTCATATTGCAGATCCAGATCCTAGTGTTAAGCTGACCAAGATTTCTCGTGAACGCTTTGCCAGGGAGTGGACAGGAATCACTATTTTTATGGCCCCATCTCCGACTTATAAGCCTCATAAGGAACAAAAAAATGGCCTTCTCTCCTTTATCCCTATATTAGTGAAACAGCGAGGTTTAATTGTTAATATCGTTTTGGCGACCCTCTTGGTGACCTTGATTAACATTGTGGGTTCTTATTATCTTCAATCAATCATTGACACTTATGTACCAGATCAGATGCGTTCAACCTTGGGCATTATCTCAATAGGGCTAGTTATTGTTTATGTTCTTCAGCAAATCTTATCTTATGCGCAGGAATATCTCTTGCTTGTTTTGGGGCAACGCTTGTCCATTGATGTGATTTTGTCTTATATCAAGCACGTTTTTCACCTGCCTATGTCCTTTTTTGCGACACGTCGTACAGGGGAAATCGTGTCTCGTTTCACAGATGCTAACAGTATCATCGATGCACTGGCTTCGACTATTCTGTCAATCTTTTTGGATGTATCTACTGTCTTGATTATTTCAGTAGTTCTATTTTCGCAGAATAGCAATCTTTTTTTCATGAGTTTACTAGCCCTTCCGATCTATACAGTGATTATCTTTGCTTTTATGAAGCCCTTTGAAAAGATGAATCGGGAAACCATGGAAGCCAATGCGGTTCTGTCTTCTTCTATCATTGAGGACATCAATGGCATTGAGACCATTAAATCTTTGACCAGTGAAAGCTCCCGTTATCAAAAGATTGACAAGGAATTTGTAGATTATCTGAAAAAATCCTTTACTTACAGTCGGGCAGAAAGTCAGCAAAAGGCTCTGAAAAAAGTTGCCCAGCTCTTACTCAATGTTGCCATTCTCTGGATGGGGGCTCTCCTAGTCATGGATAATAAGATGAGTTTGGGTCAGTTGATTACCTATAATACCTTGCTCATTTACTTTACAAATCCTTTGGAAAATATCATCAATCTGCAAACCAAACTTCAGACAGCGCAGGTAGCCAATAACCGTCTCAATGAAGTTTATCTGGTTGCATCTGAGTTTGAGGAAAAGAAAACAGTCTCAGATTTGAGCTTGCTAGAAGGAGATATGGATTTCAAGCAGGTTCACTACAAGTATGGCTATGGTCGAGATGTCTTGTCGGACATCAATCTGACTATTCCACAAGGCTCTAAAGTGGCTTTTGTAGGGGTTTCAGGATCGGGTAAGACGACCTTGGCTAAGATGATGGTTAATTTTTATGATCCTAGTCAGGGGGAGATTAGTCTGGGTGGCGTCAATCTTAATCAAATTGATAAAAAGGCTCTACGCCAGTATATCAACTACCTGCCTCAGCAACCCTATGTTTTCAATGGGACGATTTTGGAGAATCTTCTCCTTGGAGCTAAGGAGGGGACGACCCAGGAGGATATCTTGAGAGCAGTGGAGTTGGCTGAGATTCGGGAGGATATCGAGCGGATGCCACTGAATTACCAGACAGAATTGACTTCGGATGGAGCGGGCATTTCAGGTGGTCAACGTCAGAGAATCGCTCTGGCTCGTGCTCTCTTGACCGATGCGCCTGTCTTGATCTTGGATGAGGCGACCAGCAGTCTGGATATTTTGACCGAGAAGCGAATTGTCGATAATCTCATGGCTTTGGATAAGACCTTGATTTTCATCGCCCACCGCTTGACCATTGCTGAGCGGACAGAGAAGGTTGTCGTTTTGGATCAGGGCAAGATTGTCGAAGAGGGTACACATATGGATTTACTGGCTCAGGGTGGCTTTTACGCTCATCTGGTGAATAGTTAGAGAGGAGAAAAGATGCAATCAGAATTTTTAGAAAGTGCGGAGTTTTACAATCGTCGTTACCATAATTTTTCCAGTCGGGTGATTGTACCCATGTCTCTTCTACTTGTGTTTTTGCTTGGCTTTGCAACTTTTGCAGAGAAGGAGATAAGTTTGTCTACTAGAGCTACGGTAGAACCTGCTCGTATCATTGCTACCATTCAGTCTAGTAGTAATAGTAAGATTGTTGCGAACCATTTGGCTGAAAATAAGTTTGTCAAGCAAGGGGATCTTCTCGTTCAATACCAAGAGGGAGCAGAAGCCGTTCAGGCTGAGAATTATGCTAGTCAGTTGGAAATGCTCAAGGATCAGAAGGTTCAACTGGAGTATTTAAAAGCAAGCCTTCAAGCAGGAAGTGATCAATTTCCGGAAGCAGATAAATTTGGCTATCAGCATAGTTTTTTAGATTATCTGAATCAGGCTGCTAGTCTGCGGAGTCAGGTTGATCAACAAAATGCTAGTATATCATCTCAAAATGCAGCAGCCAGTAGTAGTCAGGCAGAATTAGGCAATCTCATCGGAGAAACCCAGTCCAAAATTAAAGAATATCAGCAAGCCAAGACTGCTATTCAAGCTGATGGAGTCTTAGAGAGTGATCATCCAGCTTATGCCATTTATCAGTCTTATCAGTCAACAAAAGAGCAGGGATTGGAAGCCAAACAGCAGGCCTTATCTCAGCTAGATGCTCACATAACTCAGTTGGAGTCAACTCTTGCAGGTTATCGAGTACAGTATGCAGGTTCAGGAGCCCAGCAAGCTTATGCATCTGGATTGGGAAGTCAGTTGGAATCATTAAAATCTCAGCAACTAGCCAAGGTAGGCCAGGAATTAACGCTCTTGGATCAGAAAATTCTTGAAGCGGAGTCGGGTAAAAAGATTCAAGGGAATCTTTTAGAGAAGGGGAAAATTACAGCAACAGAAGATGGTGTTCTACATTTGAATCCTGAGCATAGTCGATCTACCATCATTCCAGAAGGAACGATCCTCGCTCATCTTTTTCCGCAGTTGGCTAGAGAGAGGAAGGCCAAACTGACAGCATATATCAGTTCTAAGGAAGTGGCTGGTCTCAAGCATGGAAATGAGGTAAGATTTACAACAGTAACAGATGCCAATAAGCAGCTAGTGTTGACATCCAAGATTACCAATATCGATACCAGTGCGACTCAGACAGAAAAGGGCAATTTCTTTAAATTAGAGGCAGAGACGGATTTGAATGCTGAACAAGCAGAAAAACTTCGTTATGGACTTGAAGGTCGTTTGACTATGATTACAGGTAGGAAGAGTTTCTTACGCTACTATCTGGACCGCTTTTTGAAACAAGAATAAGGTTCGCATTCTAACTCAAATCAATCTTAGAAAATCGCAAATGAAAAATCGTTTGCGATTTTTCTGTACTTTTTCAGACATGACATCAAATATAGTTCGTGAAATATTTGATTTTTACTTATCGTTGTGTTAAAATGATGTAAAGTAATGCGAAAGGCGAACAAGAAAATGTCCAGTAAACTTATTTATACGGGAAAAGCTAAAGATATCTATACTACAGAAGACGAAAATGTGATTAAGTCGGTCTACAAGGACCAGGCCACTATGCTGAATGGAGCTCGCAAAGAAACCATCGAAGGTAAAGGTGTGCTAAATAATCAGATTTCGTCTCTTATTTTTGAAAAATTCAATGCTGCTGGTGTGGCGACACACTTTATCGAACGTATTTCTGACACAGAACAACTCAATAAGAAAGTGACCATCATTCCTTTGGAGGTTGTTCTTCGTAACGTGACTGCAGGTTCTTTCTCAAAACGTTTCGGTGTTGAAGAAGGTTTGGAATTAGAAACTCCAATCGTTGAATTTTACTACAAAAACGATGATTTGGATGACCCATTCATCAATGATGAGCATGTCCAGTTCTTGAATATTGCCAACGATGAGCAAATTGCTTATATCAAGGAAGAAACGCGTCGTATCAATGAATTGTTGAAAGATTGGTTTGCACAAATTGGTCTTCGTTTGATTGACTTCAAATTGGAATTCGGTTTTGATAAGGATGGCAAGATTATCTTGGCAGACGAATTTTCACCAGATAACTGCCGCCTTTGGGATGCTGAAGGGCACCATATGGACAAGGATGTTTTCCGTCGTGATCTTGGTAGCTTGACAGATGTTTACAAGGTCGTTTTAGAAAAATTGCAGGGCTTGAAGTAAAGTTTTACTTGGTCGTCACTACAATCTTTAAGTAGAAATAGATAAAGGAACTAAAATGGATAAACGTATTTTCGTTGAGAAAAAAGCTGATTTTCGTGTCAAATCTGACTCTTTAGTAAAAGAATTACAGCATAATCTTCAGTTGAAAACTTTGAATGATCTTCGCATCGTACAGGTTTATGATGTCTTTGATTTGGCAGAGGACTTGTTTGCGCGTGCGGAAAAACACATCTTCTCTGAGCAAGTGACTGATACTGTTTTGGATGAAGCTACGGTTCAGGCTGATCTTGAGAACTATGCTTTCTTTGCTATCGAGAGCTTGCCTGGTCAATTTGACCAACGCGCGGCATCTTCACAAGAAGCTTTGCTGTTGTTGGGTAGTTCAAATGATGTAACAGTGAACACAGCACAATTGTACTTGGTTAACAAGGATATTGATGCGAATGAGTTGGAAGCTGTCAAAAACTATCTCTTGAACCCAGTGGATTCTCGTTTCAAAGATATCACTGTTGGTATTACGAAACAGGATTTCTCTGAGTCCGACAAAACTATTCCAACTTTGGATTTCTTTGAAACTTATACGGCAGAAGATTTTGCTAAGTATAAGGCAGAGCAAGGATTGGCCATGGAAGTGGATGACCTTCTCTTCATTCAAGA
>CAURIB010000062.1:0-9277 GCA_963524795.1 uncultured Streptococcus sp. | reverse complement strand
AAGCCAAAAGAAAAAATCCTTTGAAAATGTGCTCTTTTAAAATATAGTAATTCTTTCGAATTAAAGTTTACTAATTGTGATGCTTTACGAGCTTTCTTAAGATCTGGTTCCTAAATACTTTGAGTACACTTATGGCATTGATGCCTCAAAACAAGCGACTTTCTGGTTGGCTTTCTCTTAAACTGTCTTGTCACTAATATTTGAAATCCACTTCCTTTTAGGGTACAATGGTAGAAATGAATTTTTGAGAGGAATAGAATGAAAAAACTAGCAACCCTTCTTTTACTATCCACTGTAGCTCTAGCTGGATGTAGCAACATCCAACGTAGTTTGCGTGGCGATGACTATGTAGATTCTAGCTTGGCCGCTGAGGAAAGCTCCAAAGCAGCCGCCCAATCTGCCAAGGATCTCAAGGATGCCTTGACAAATGAAAATGCCAATTTCCCGCAACTATCTAAAGAAGTTGCTAAAGATGAGGAGGAAGTCATTCTCCATACAAGTCAAGGAGATATCCGCATCAAACTCTTTCCAAAGCTAGCTCCGCTTGCGGTTGAAAATTTCCTAACTCACGCAAAAGAAGGCTACTATAATGGTGTTACCTTCCACCGAGTGATCGATGGCTTCATGGTCCAGACAGGTGATCCAAAAGGGGATGGTACTGGTGGTGAATCCATCTGGCATGATAAGGACAAGACTAAAGACCAGGGAACTGGTTTCAAGAGCGAAATCTCTCCGTATCTCTATAACATTCGTGGTTCTCTCTCTATGGCCAATACTGGTCAACCAAATTCAAACGGTAGCCAGTTCTTCATCAACCAAAATACGACAGATATTTCTGCCAAACTCCCTACAAGCAAGTATCCAAAGAAAATCATCGAAGCCTACAAAGAAGGTGGAAATCCTAGTCTAGATGGCAAGCACCCAGTCTTTGGTCAAGTCATTGATGGTATGGATGTTGTAGATAAGATTGCTAAAGCCGAAAAAGATGAGAAAGACAAGCCAACGACTGCTATTACTATCGATAGCATCGAAGTGGTGAAAGACTACGATTTTAAATCTTAAAAACCAAAAAATACAGTATCCACATACGGTACTGTATTTCTTTTATATTCATTTTAAGTTAGCTTGTTAAAGTCCCAGATTTGATCCATCCATCCTTCGTAGAAGTCTGGTTCGTGACAAACCATAAGGATAGAACCCTTGTATTCTTTCAGAGCACGTTTGAGTTCGTCCTTGGCATCCACATCCAAGTGGTTGGTAGGTTCGTCAAGAACGAGGACATTATTCTCACGGTTCATCAAGAGACAGAAACGAACCTTGGCTTGTTCACCACCAGAAAGAACTTGAATTTGACTTTCGATATGCTTAGTCGTCAGACCACAGCGGGCAAGGGCAGCACGAACTTCGGCTTGATTGAGAGCCGGAAAGGCATTCCACACTGCTTCTAATGGTGTTTGGCGGTTACCACCTTCTACTTCCTGCTCAAAGTAACCAAGTTCTAAGTAGTCACCGCGTTCAACTTCCCCAGCAATAGGTGGAATAATGCCCAAAAGACTCTTCAAAAGGGTTGTTTTCCCAATACCGTTGGCACCAATGATAGCAACCTTCTGATTGCGTTCAAAGGTAAGATTTAATGGTTTTGTAAGTGGGCGGTCGTAACCAATCTGCAAGTCCTTGGCTTGGAAGATAAAGCGGCCTGGTGTACGAGCTGGTTTAAAATCAAAGGAAGGCTTTGGTTTTTCACTTTGAAGCTCGATAATGTCCATCTTATCCAATTTCTTCTGGCGAGACATGGCCATATTACGAGTAGCAACACGCGCCTTATTACGGGCTACGAAATCCTTGAGGTCAGCAATTTCCTTCTGTTGACGTTCATAGGCTGCCTCTAGCTGCGATTTCTTCATGGCATAGACTTCTTGGAACTGGTAATAGTCTCCAGAGTAGCGAGTCAACTGTTGATTTTCCACATGGTAAACGATATTGATCACATCATTGAGGAATGGAATATCGTGAGAAATGAGGACAAAGGCATTCTCATAGTTTTGAAGATAACGCTTGAGCCAGTCAATATGCTCAGCATCCAAGTAGTTAGTTGGCTCGTCCAAAAGCAAGATATCTGGCTTTTCAAGGAGGAGTTTCGCTAATAATACCTTGGTTCTTTGTCCACCTGACAAGGCTGTTACGTCTGTATCCATACCATAATCCATGACACCAAGGGCACGCGCTACCTCATCGATCTTCGCATCCAAGGTATAGAAGTCACGACTTTCCAAACGGTCTTGGAGTTCTCCAACTTCTTCCATCAATGCATCAATATCAGCGCCCTCCTCTGCCATTTCCATGTAGAGTTCATTGATACGTGCTTCGGCTTTGAATAATTCGTCAAAAGCTGTACGAAGAACATCACGCACAGTTTGGCCTTCTTTAAGCACCGCATGCTGATCCAGATAGCCTGCTGTCACATATTTGGACCATTCCACCTTACCTTCATCAGGTAACATTTTACCAGTTACGATGCTCATAAAGGTTGATTTCCCTTCACCATTGGCACCGACCAGACCGATGTGTTCACCTTTGAGGAGGCGGAAAGACACATCTTCAAAAATTGCACGGTCACCAAAACCGTGACTCAAATTTTTAACTTCTAAAATACTCATTCTAATTCCTTTGTAAGTTTGTTTACATTTAATTTTCTATAAAGAACCCAAGCTAGGTAACCACCTAGTGTGTTGGTCCATAAATCATCAATCTCAAAGACCCGATTAAAGTCAAAGAAAAAGTCTAAAACTAGCTGTGTACACTCGATTCCCAAACTCAATAAAAAGCTTAAGAAAATCACTTTTTTTGTTTCCCTTAGACTAGGACTGAGATAGAGGAACTGAAAAATCAATGGGAAGAGCAAGAGGATATTTAAGGCATTCTGCAAAAAAATCCAAAATAGCTGAAAAAGGCTGGTTACTTCTCCAAATTTCCACAAAGAGTTGAATGGAGTCAAAAGAAAAACCAGGCGTCCAAGATGTTGAATACCTGGAGTTTCCACTCCTGTAGGAAGTTGAGGTTGGGGACTAAAACAAAAACAGACGATACAAATACTGTAACAGACTAGTCCCAAACCTAGTAGTTTTCTTCTCTCCATCTTATGGATTGACTGATGAGATAGCTTTTTGGCGGTCACGCTTCATGGTATTTGAACGCAACTGTCCACAAGCGGCATCGATATCAGTACCATGTTCCTGACGAACAACACAGTTGACACCTTTTTTCTTGAGCGTATCATAGAAAGCCATTACGCGCTCTTTAGGACTTCGGCTATACTGGTCATGCTCACTAACTGGGTTGTAAGGAATTAAATTGACATAAGACAATTTCTTAATATTTTTGAGCAACTCTGCCAACTCAAGTGCCTGCTCCACTCCATCATTAACTTCATTGAGCATGATATACTCAAAAGTCACACGGCGGTTGGTAGTTTCAATGTAGTACTCTATAGCTGCAAAGAGTTTTTCAATCGGAAAGGCACGGTTAATCTTCATGATGCTTGAACGAAGCTCATTGTTTGGTGCATGAAGAGAAACGGCAAGGTTGACCTGTACGCCTTCATTAGCAAAATCGCGAATTTTGTGAGCCAAACCTGAAGTTGATACTGTGATATGGCGAGCACCGATTGCCATTCCCTTATCATCATTGATAGTACGGATGAAGTTCAAGACATTATTGTAGTTATCAAATGGTTCTCCAATCCCCATAACTACGATATGGCTAACACGTTCATCTTGTCCACGTTCATCAAAATATTTTTGAACCAACATAATCTGTGCAACAATTTCTCCGTTATTAAGGTCACGTTGCTTCTTGATCAAGCCTGATGCACAGAAGGTACAACCGATATTACATCCTACCTGAGTGGTTACACAGACTGACAAACCATAGTGTTGACGCATCAGCACTGTCTCAATCAACATGCCATCTGGCAACTCAAAGAGGTACTTGACCGTTCCATCGGCTGACTCTTGCACGATGCGTTGTTTCAAGGGATTGACTACAAACTGATCGTTGAGTTTGGCAATCAAATCCTTTGACAAGTTAGTCATTTCCTCAAAAGACTGAACACGTTTACGATAAAGCCATTCCCAGATTTGATCTGCACGGAATTTTTTTTCTCCCTGTTCAAGTGCCCATTCTTGCATCCCTTGGCGGGTTAAACTATAAATCGACGGTTTCATGTTTTCTCCTTATTTTCTACTCACTTCTGACGAATGACGAAATGACGCTGCCCCTTGTCTTCTTTCTGGGATTTTTGTTCTTTTGAACGTCGTCTATTTCTTTTATCGGTATGATTTCTTTTCTTGTTTTGAGAAGGTTTCTTTCCTTTTCGAGAATCTTTTTCTTCCTCTTTTTTGCGCATCTTTTGATCAAAGGACGCCCGCTTAGGCGTTTCATTTTCTAAGACAAAATAGGCACATCCATAGCTACAGTACTCTAGTAGATAATCCTGCAAGCGACTGATTTTCTCTAAAGATTCTTCAGCGCGTTCATTCTTATAAAAACCTCGTAAGCGCAACTGTTCATTACTCCAGTCTCCTACGATATAGTCGAACTTGGTCAAAACTTCTGAAAAACGTTGAGTAAAAGCCGTCACATCAAAAGCATCCTTGCTATTTTCAACCAAGGTAAAGGCAAAACCTTCAGCCTCGACCCTAGTTCCAGTCACACGAAACTCTGGACCAGGGAATTTATTGTAATTGTATAATTCAGGTGCAATCTCTTTACGCATAATTTTCCTTTTTCAACGATTTCTTAACACTCTATTTTACCATATTTTCGGGATATTTTCACCTTTAGTCTTAAAATAAAAAAAGTCTGACGATTTAAGAATCTAATCTAAAAAATTCGTTTGTCCTGAAAAAAGAAAAAACTGGGAAACCCCAGTTTATAACGGATTATAGGTAAAGGAATTTAAAGATTGCTACCGCTGCAATCGCTGCAAGAATCGGTGCAACTACTGGTACCCAAGCATACCACCATTTTGAATCACCCTTGTGTTGACCAAGGATTGATTTTGGAAGGAAGGCGTGAAGAAGACGTGGTCCAAAGTCACGAGCTGGGTTCAAACCAGGTCCTGAAGGTCCTCCAAGTGAAGTAACCAAAGCCATTACCAAGAAACCAAGTGCCATGTGACCTACTGCAACACCTGCTGTTGTGTGTGGTGCTGTTTGAGCTTTAATTGCCAAGTCAGAGAAGTCAACATTTTGACCAGCTTGAGTTGCCATTTGTTTCATGTATTGGAGAACTTCAGCTCCAAAGAAGTTCTTTGTCAAACCAAGTGCTGCAAAGAAAAGAACGAATGATCCAACAAACTCGTTGATAAAACCGTTAACTGTTGCAGCGAAGCGTGATTCTTTTGTACCTTGGTCCAAACTTGAAATAGTTGAGAAAGATCCCAAGATATTGTTTGCTTTTTCAGTTTGCAAGTAGTAAGGACGGTGTGTCGCTACAACTAATGCTTGACCGAAGATTGCTCCCAAAACTTGCATAATGATGTAAGGTGCAACCTGAGCCCATGGGAAAAGACCGCTAACTGCAAGACCTAGAGTGAAGGCTGGGTTGATGTGGTTTCCAGAAACGTTACCAAACATCAAGGCAGGAATCATAACCCCCATACCATAACCAACAGCGATAACGAGCCAGCCACTTTGATGACCTTTCGTACCTTTAAGTTCAACGTTAGCAACAGCACCATTTCCCAAAACGATCAAGATGGCTGTTCCCAAAAATTCTGTGGCATATTTAATAGCCCATGTGAAATCCATTGATAGATTCTCCTTAAAATTTTTTAGACAATCCTTATTCTATCAATTTTTATATCTTTTAGCAACAGGTTTTCTAAAAGAATCCAAGGGGAAAACGCTT
The DNA here is from genome assembly GCA_963524795.1 of uncultured Streptococcus sp. GTDB lineage: Bacteria > Bacillota > Bacilli > Lactobacillales > Streptococcaceae > Streptococcus. The sequence goes on along the minus strand of CAURIB010000062.1, from coordinate 3,367 downwards.
TTATTTCAAGTCTACAAAAAAGACCTAACAAACATCCTTTGTTAAGTCCAAATTTTAATTATTCTTGACGCTGACCAAAGTCCTTAATCATCTGATCCATTTCTTCACGACTTGGTGTCGTTAGCATATAGAGAAAGTCTCCTTGCAATTCAGCAAAGGCTGCAGGCATGATTTTCTTGACCTTAAATTGCTGACCGTATTTGGCGAGCAAGTCTTCTTCTGAATAAACATAGTTGGCGTTGGCACGACGTGATGTCGCCAAGCAGTACAGGGGCTCGAATTGTGAAGCAGGGAATGGCTCACCCGCAACGATCGCTGCATAGCTCTTGTACAAATCAAAAGAATGGGCATAGTTATAAACATCAATGGTAAAGCCACCAGCTGGACGGTTATTGTACTCAATGGCAATATAATCATCACCTTCACGGAAAAACTCGATATGGAAGAAACGTTCTTTCATGCCAAATTCTTTAACGATTTCCTCACCATACTTGCGCAATTTTGGATCCATTTCTTTGAGAACGTAATAAGAATTGTCCATCTTGTAAAGCATCAAATCTAATGGAGTGTAGGCATAATCAAAGGTCGTAGAAAAGACAATATTTCCATCTCTATCTACCAAACCATCGAAGGTACAGATCTCACTAGAGGTGACAAATTTTTCAAAGAAATAGATGGTTGAGTGGTCCCATTCAGCCTTAAAGTGATTGACATCATCTTCCGTTTCAAGTTTAAAGGTTGCTGCTGCACCTACTCCATTGTCAGGTTTGGCAATCATTGGAAGGCCGATTTCTTTCACAGCTTTGTCAACATCTGCTTCTGTTTCAATGACAGCTCCTGGCACAACTGGAACCCCCGATTTCTTGAAGAGTTTCTTCATTTCAGACTTGAACTTAGTCTTCTTGAGGTCATCTGGTTTGGCACCAAAGACATTGAACTGTTCACGAAGGGCCGCATCCAATTCTAGCCAATATTCATTGTGAGACTCGATACGATCAATTGGACCATGCTTATAAAAAAGAAAGGCGACGGCGCGTTTAACCTCATCGATATTTTCAAGATTATCAACTCGGAAATACTCCGTCAAACTATTACGCAATGGTTCATCTAGTTGTTCGTAGGGTTCTTGCCCAATCCCTAGAACTGTGATTCCTTTATTAGCTAGTTCAATACTAAATTGTTGGAAATTTTGTGGGTAATAGGGTGAAATTACAAGATAATTCATAAGCGACTCCTTTTATAGACTCATGTGACCAAGGAAATAAGGCATTTGTTTGCGCCACCATTCCCAATCGTGGGCAACATCGTGTCCCCATTCTGCAAACCAGGCAGGAATTTGTTTTTGATCGAAGGCTTCTTTTAACTTGTAGTAAGAAGGTAGCCCATCCTGTTCCCAAGCACCTAGGCCTGTACAAATCACAATCTCAGCCTGACGATAACGATCGATAAACCAGCCGTCATTTTGATTCCAGATATAGTCTACTGGTGAATTTTGATAGATAGCGTCATCATTGTAGTAGTCCCCTACAAAGAAGCGCGCATCGTAGACACCACTTAATGCGATGACTTTGGTAAAGACATCTGGATGTTGGAGGAAGAAGTTGAGGGCATGGTAAGCTCCCATAGAGCACCCTGTCGTCATCATGCCATCAAACCAGCCTGTCTTATGCTTGATAAAAGGAATAGCCTCTTCAATGACGTAACGCTCATAGGCACGGTGCATTTCAGCTTGGTCATGGCCATTTTTCCAAGTTGCAAGCCAACTCTCACTATCAACACTTGAAAGTGTAAAGAACTGAACACGGCCCTCCTCAATAAAAGATGCACAGGCATCAATCATTCCAAAATCATAGTATTCGTTGTGGCTACCACCTGAAGAAGGAAAGACTACAATAGGGATACCCGCGTGTCCATAACGATTGACGTACATTTCACGATTTAGATGGCCACTCCAGTGGCTAAGATGTTCAATATTCATATCCTGTCTCCTTTATACTATTTACCAATTTTCTGCAAAAAAACGTAGACAAGCTGGAAGATTTTCTGACCATGGCACTTCATGGTGAATGGCTCCAGCCTGAACCTTGAGTGAGAGATTTTCCAACTGCACTCCTCCCGCTATCAAATCATGATAATAGCGAAGGGAAGAGTCGATATAGGCCTGCTTAATATTGCCAGCCATGAGGGTCTTGTCTGTATCATCAGCTTCTTCCGTTCCAACATAGATAAAAATTCGTTGGTCAGGCAAGAGTTTTTTACGCTCCATATAGCGATCAAAGGCCTCTTGGTGGAGCCAGTTAGCTGATGAGAAAACTCCCAAGCACCCAATCTGATCTTGATATTCTAAACCAATAAACTGGGTAATATTCCCACCCAGAGAAGATCCTATCATAGCAGTGTGTTTACGGTCTGATTTTGTCCGATAGTTTTCATCGATAAAAGGCTTAACCACTTCCATGACAAATTCTGCGTACTCGACACCTTTACCACCAAATTGTTGACCAGGAATATTAGACTCTTGGAATTTCCAAGCTGCATACTCATTCATTCGACCAAGACCATCATTGTCAATAGCCACAACAATCATACGGCTGATATCTGGATTTCGCTTGATAGCAGGAATAATCTTCCAGGAATGTCCAACGTAGGATTCTTTACTGTAAAAAACATTTTGACCATCATGGAAATAGACGACTGGATAAGTTTGATCTGTGTCTTTTTCATAGTTTTTTGGGAGGAGAACACGTACGCGGCGCTCCTTACCTGTGTAGGGAACCACTAATTTATGCTCTCGCATTTTTAAATAAAAATAAGATTGATTCATTGTCAGAAAACTCTCTATATTCAAAATTTTATCTAATTATATCATAAAAATAGAAAAAAAGTCAGTTTCCGTCCAAATTTAGAACAAAAAACTAACTTTTTCTACTTATTTTCTCTATTCTTCTGGGTTTTCTAATTAGAGGAGATCTTCAATCAACTCGTCCACAGCATCCTTCTCAGCTTGAGGCGTAATTTCAGTAATCATAATTCCTGCTACTGCACGTTCAACCAAACCTTCGACATCCATACGCGTCTCATACTGCTCTGCATTCTTAATCTTAGGATTTGTTTTGGGACGATCGGGTGCAAAAATCGTACAACAGTCTTCAAATGGCTGGATGGAAATTTCAAAGGTATCAATTTCCTGAGCAATATCAATGATTTCTAGCTTATCCATGGTCACAACAGGACGGATAATTGGGGTATTGGTCACCGCGTTGATAGCCTGCATACTTTCAAGGGTTTGGCTAGCCACCTGACCAAGACTTTCACCATTGATGATGACTAAACCTTTTCTCACTTCACGGATACGATCTGTAATGCG
>CAURIB010000061.1:0-9281 GCA_963524795.1 uncultured Streptococcus sp. | reverse complement strand
CCCCAGATCCAGAACCAACTCCAGATCCGGAACCAACCCCAGATCCAGAGCCAACCCCAGATCCAGAGCCAACTCCAGATCCAGAACCAACTCCAGATCCAGAACCAACTCCAGATCCAAAACCAACCCCAGATCCAGAACCAGCTCCAGATCCAGAATCAGAGAAACCAGAAGTTCCAGAAACTCCTGTTAAACCAGCTCCTGTAGTCGAAGAAACAGTTAAGACGGCTCCTCAATTGCCAAACACTGGTGCTGAGGACAATGCCAGCCTTGCTGCTCTTGGTTTAGTAGGTGTCTTGAGTGGATTTGGACTTATCGCTCGTAAAAAGAAAGAAGACTAATCAACTCTGTAAAGTAGTGGAAAAGTCACCTTTCTAATTAAAAACTAGTACATCCAAAGATGTACTAGTTTTTTATCGTTTTGCTTTGTGGCTTGTTTTAAGGATAGAACTATGCTACAATCTTGTAAAATAAACAAGGATATCAAGATATGAAAAGTGAATACCAAAAAATGATTGCGGGAGAACCCTATCACCCGTTTGATCCAGAACTTCGTGCTCTAGCACAAACAGCACGACAAAAGCAAGCTGCTTTTAATGAAGAAGTCGATCCAGTAAAAGGTATGGGAATCATCAAAGGATGGTTTGGCTCAACTGGTGAAAATCTCTATGTCAATACTCGTTTGGTGGTGGATTATGGGGTCAATATTCATTTGGGAGAAAATTTTTATTCCAATTGGAATCTGACCATGTTGGATGTTTGTCCTATTACTATTGGCGACAATGCAATGATTGGTCCTAACTGCCAATTTTTGACACCTCTTCATCCTCTAGATCCAGAAGAACGAAATTCAGGTTTAGAATTTGGAAAACCAATCACGATTGGTAAAAACTTCTGGGCAGGAGGTGGCGTTATCGTCCTTCCAGGTGTTACACTAGGTGATAATGTTGTTGCAGGAGCAGGAGCTGTCATTACCAAATCTTTTGGTGACAATGTAGTTCTGGCAGGCAATCCAGCACGAGTTATCAAAGAAATTCCAGTCAAAGAAAATCATGACCACCCGTCAAACGGGTGGTTTGTACCAGGGCTATAAGCCCAAATTACCAGCCAGCGCCTAAAGACGCTGGCTTTCACGTTGTTCAAGCCTCATTGCTCTTGACTCGTCACTTGCCTCTTAAAGAGGCGTGAGTATTACTTACTACTGTCCCTAAAGGGATCCTCATATTCTTTCACACTTAATTTATCTAGTGCTATATCATGTTTTACTCGTTCTCAAATTTTCATACTCGTGAAGAAATCATCCACTGGATAATTTCTTTAATCTTGGATATATTTCTTAATTGTGGCTTCATTGAGTCCAACCGTACTCACATAATAACCTTCTGCCCAAAAATGCCGATTCCCAAACTTGTACTTGAGATTTGCGTGTTTGTCAAACATCATGAGTGCACTTTTGCCTTTTAAATAACCCATGAAACTTGAAACACTTATCCTTGGTGGAATACTTACTAACATATGTACATGATCAGGCATTAAATGGCCCTCGATAATCTCAACACCTTTATAACTACATAATCGGTGGAATATTTCTCCCAAACTACTTCGAGATTGATTATAAATGATTTTTCGTCTATACTTAGGGGTGAACACAATGTGATATTTACACATCCACTTTGTGTGTGATAAACTATGTGCCTTTTGTGCCATATTTTTCTCCTTTCGCTTTACAATTGGCTTGAACACCTTTATTGTATCGCGTTTGGAGTTTTTTTGGTATAACCTTCGACGCGCACCCGCATAGCGGGTGGTTTATTTGTCTCGCACCTAACGGAGCGAGACTGACTGAAAGTCACATAATTAAAAGAACAGCAAAATGCTGTTCTTTTTTGCTAGAGATTTTTTCTCTTTTTAGCTTTTTTAGTCAATGCCACATCGCACTGATCAATATTTTGTGTAAGATAACTAGTCACTTGGAAATCATCGACCTCTGTTTTTAGCTCGACTTCATAGACAATGCTAAGGTTGTCCCCTGCATTTGTGCTATTGATCGTAATCATGTCAATTTCTGAACAGAATTGGTTAAGAGATGATTGGATAGCTTCCTGTACCTTGTCTTGATTGGCTACCGTGATTGTCAAAAGTCTACGGCGTTGATTGTCAGTTTTGATCTGTTGATTTTCTAAAAGGAACCAAACGCCCAAGATAAAGAGTGTAAAGAGAATAGCCAAGAAGAGGTAGCCTGTTCCGCAAGCCAAACCGATAATCATGGCAAGGAATATGGCGATCAGTTCTCGTGATCCACTCGTTGCTGAACGGAAACGAATCAAACTAAAGGTTCCGGCTACAGCAATTGAGGTGCCCAAGCTCCCATTGACTAGAAAAATAACCAAGGTCATGAGGCAGGGAAGCAAGGTCAAGCTGATAGTGAATTCTCTGGTGTAGAGGGTTCGATATTTGTAAGTCCAAGTAAGTGCCAAACCGAGGACTAGATTGACTAGAAGTTCCAACAGTAGTTGAAAGGGATCTGCACTTGCAGTGGTGTTATTGAAAATGGAATTAAATAGATTAAGCATAAGCAGTACCTGATCTTTCTATATTGGGACGAGGAGCATAAGGAAGTCCTTGAGATTTATGGTATGCACAACTGTATTTTGAAAATTTGTGCTCCATCAAACCATACTTGTCTAGAATGTCTTGTAACCACTGAGGTTTGTTTCCAGGAGCTTTAATCTCCATAATCACAGTATTGTCATCTAATAGAGGAGCCCCTTGATTTCCTGCGAAGAGACTGACATTTTCATCTCTATAGATTAGATTTTGGTCAATGGTGATACGAATTTTATTATAGTCGTAGCCCTTGATGTATTTTTTTTCTTTTAATGAATAACGATCGTAGTAGATGTACATACGAGGCTTGATAGCCTGCTTGTAATCTTGGTGAAGTTTTTTCACTTTTTCAATGACGACTGTATCAGTAATGCTAGCATCCAAGTGCCCTTTGGTTATGAAATTGATGATGGAACTAGGAGTTGAGAGCAGTCGGTACTTGCGACCAATCCCTTCTTGGTCCTTAGTTTTGATTTCTAAAAAAACTTGACTATCTATTTTAGCTTGGCTGAGATAGGTCCGCATCCGTACCTTTTCTTTTCGTTTGTCGCCAAGATGCTCATCTTGGAGAATATCAAAGTCTTCTGTATCAAAGTAGATATTTGATATTGTTGAAATTGGATAGTCGTCTTCTACCAAATATTTCTTTAAATCCTGAACCAGTTTGTCTAATATTTTTTTGGAGACAACATATTTGGTTTCAATCCGTTTAAAAGTTGTTTCGATTGGTTTCATAAGTCCTTCTCCTCTAATCTTAGGTTATACTATTTTTAAACAAGGACGAGCTTGTTTGTCTAGGATTTTAAAGAGTTTATCTAAAACTTTTGTTAAATTTAACTTAATTGAAACTAAACTTAAGAAAACTTTCAGAAAAAGTTTAGGCTTATTTTAGGAAAGTCACGTAGACTAAGAGCATGTAAAATGAAAGTCGAGGAAACGAGCATGAAAGCAAAAAAATGGACATTCTTATTAACGAGTATAGCAACTCTAGCACTAGTAACAGCTTGTACCCAGTCAACTTCAAATACAACAGCTAGCAATACTGCGACAACGAAAACGACATCAACTACAGAAGCTAAGAAAACTAGCTATTTTACAGACAAGGACTATGATACTTCTTATGATGAAAAGACAGCAGCAACTGTAACCTTGTCAGAATCAACAGCGAAGGTATCAGGTGATGGAGTTGCCGTATCAGGATCTACCGTTACAATCTCCAAGGCAGGAACCTATGTCATATCTGGTCAATCCGACGGAGTTCAAATCAAGATTGAAGCCGAAAAGACTGATGATGTACATATTGTTCTAAAGGGTGTGACCATGACCAATACCAATGCTGCTATATCTGCAACATCAGCCGGTCATGTTTACCTAACTCTAGCAGATGGCACAACTAATAGCCTATCAGATTCAGCAACTAATAGTGACGAAAAAGCGGATGCAGCGCTCTTCTCTAAAGTGGACTTGACCATCAACGGTAAAGGAACTCTCAATGTAGATGGTAAGAAAAACAATGGTATCAAGGCAAATGATACACTTCACATCACAGGTGGAAGCTACAACATCACAGCAGTCGGGGATGCCTTTAATGTTAATGATGAACTCAACATTACCGGCACAACTATGACTATCGATGCCAAGGAAGACGGAGTTAAGGTCGACAATGATGAGGACACATCTGTAGGAACCATGTATCTCTCTGACAATACCATCACTGTTACTGCTGGAGATGATGGTATCCACGCATCAGGTGATTTGGTTATTGATAGTGGTACCTATACCGTTAAGAATTCTACAGAAGGGCTTGAAGGTAAGTCAATTACTATCAACGGTGGAGATATCGCCATCTATTCAACGGATGATGGTGTCAATGCAGCCAACAAAAATGCTCAACAAAGTGAAATTTTCTTCACTATGAATGGTGGGAACTTGACGGTTGAAGTTGGTCAAGGGGACACGGATCCAATTGACTCAAATGGTAATATTACAGTTAATGGAGGAACCATCAAAATGACTGGTCAAACTGGTTTTGACTTTGATGGAACAGCGACCTACACAGGCGGAGATATCTATCTCAATGGTGAAAAACAAACTGAGATTGTCAGTTCTATGCCTGGAGGCGGAGGGGCACCTGGCGGTGGCCCTCAAGGAAATGGAGGCCCTGGTGGACGACCATAAAATAAAAATCTCCTTTCTCGAAAGAGAAGGGAGATTTTCTTATGTTATTAGGACGAAAAAGAATTATTCTCCATCTTTTTTAAAGATGTTTTTCACGCCAGATACTGCACCTTCGACAGCTTCTTTAGCATCTTCAGCAACTTCTTTAGCTTTTGAAGCTACCTTTTCTGCAGCTCCTTCTGCTTGAGTTTTTGTATCGCCAGTTAGTTTACCAAAACCTTCTTTAACAGAACCTTTAGCTTGGTTGAATTTTTCTTCGATTGACATGGGGGATACCTCCGTTAATTTTATGTATTATCTAAATTACATCAGATATTAATTTAAGTATATACCCTTTTATGCTAAAAAGCAAAAAACTGATACGAAAAGCATCAGTTTATTTTTTTAATAGGTTACAACATTCAATTGACCTTTATCATATTCAGCAATAAAGATATTTGAGACTTCTTCGAAACCTTCTTCTTTCAATTTCTCAGTTAGCCACTCCTCGGATTTGCCAATGGTTTCTAGGATTTCAACTTGGACAACACCATCTGTAATCACTGGGTACTTAGGATTTTCGTCACCCATTCTTACGACAATCAGCTGTCCGTTTTGCTCAATCACAGCTCTCTTGACATCCTTCAATTGGAAAATTCCTTGAGCGCGCAATTTAAGAGCAACATCAGCAGCTGCAAGACCTTTTGAGCGGCAGGTTTCAGGATCTAACTTACCATTTTTAATGATAATAGTTGGTTTCCCGTCAATTAAGCGTTTGAAAAAGGAAATATTGGTATTCAGCCATTTAAGGAGCAGGATGAGAATAGTCCAGATAATGAGGATAACAACGTATTGGATGATGGTAATCGAGCTATTGTAGATAACCCCACCGATAATACCCCCGAGAACAAAGTTCTGGATTTGATCTACTGCAGAACTTGGTGCTAAATTTCCTTTACCTGTTACGTTAATAACAAAAACAAGAGAAAGTAGCCCCAAGGCCAATTTAATTGCAATCGTAGCAAAAAAGCTTATCATTTTTCAACCTCCACGAGTTCCACATCTGATTTATAGAGTTCCATTTTTTCTAATAAATAGCTATCTTGGTCAGTCCCGCTAATGGCACGATAAAAATGTTCGCCAACCTTAATAATCGCCCCATCAGTTACTGCTGAGGTATTGACATAGACCTCTTTTTTATCTACACCTAATTCTTTTGAAACGACTTCGATAAAGTTTAGGGAAGAGCGGAATTGATTATCATTGGATTGACTGTTTTGAAGATTCGTAATGCTTATCAAAACGAATGCGATTAAGGTCAAAATAGAAATGAGCGATAATTCACGGAACTTGCTCCCTTTTTTATCTTTGAAAGCTTTAAATGCAAAAAATCCAGTCACGATAAGCAGTAAAGCTGATACGATAATCATGGCCCAATTCTGTTGACTGATCTGACTGAGCACATAGTCATAGGAATAGAATTTCATAAGATTTCTCCCTTTTTCAAATTCAATCTATTATAAGATAATTCCTAAGCTATAGCAAGTTTATTATGACGAAAAAAGCATTTAATTGTTGTTTCCTACTTAAGGTAGGTTTTTTCTGATTTGACTTAGGCTTCCGTCTTGACTTTCGTTTTGCTTTTGTTATAATAGTACAAATTTAGAGGAGGTACTCTATGATTCAAAAACATGCCATTCCTATTTTAGAGTTTGATGATAATCCTCAGGCAGTCATCATGCCAAATCACGAAGGATTAGATTTACAGTTGCCAAAGAAGTGCATCTATGCATTTTTGGAAGAAGAGATTGACCGCTATGCTCAGGAAGTAGAAGCAGAGTGCGTAGGGGAGTTTGTTTCTGCCACTAAAACCTATCCGGTTTATGTCATGGACTACAAAGGCGAAAAAGTTTGTCTAGCCCAAGCTCCTGTCGGTTCTGCCCCAGCCGCCCAGTTTATGGATTGGTTGATTGGCTATGGTGTGGAGCAAATCATTTCCACTGGAACCTGTGGCGTCCTAGCCGATATAGAGGAAAATGCCTTTCTTGTTCCTGTTCGCGCTCTGCGAGATGAGGGAACCAGCTACCACTATGCAGCGCCTTCTCGTTATATGGAGATGCAGATTGAGGCTATCTCTGTCATTGAGCAAGTCTTGGAACAACTAGGTGTCCCTTACGAAGAAGTCATGACTTGGTCGACAGATGGTTTTTACCGAGAAACAGCTGAAAAAGTTGCCTATCGCAAGGAAGAAGGCTGTGCTGTTGTAGAGATGGAGTGTGCAGCTCTTGCGGCAGTAGCTCAGCTTCGCGGAGCAGTTTGGGGTGAGTTGTTGTTTACGGCAGATTCTTTGGCAGATCTTGATAACTATGACCAACGCGATTGGGGTGCAGAAGCTTTTGATAAGGCGCTAGGTATCTGCCTTGAGATCGTTAGTCATATGTAAGTATTCTCAGATTTTTGTGGTACAATGTAGCTATGTTATTAAAATCAATTGTTGAAAAAATAAATACCATTCTAGGGCGTTTATCACCCGCTCGGAGAATCTTTTTAAGTTTTGCTTTGGTTATCCTCTTTGGGTCTCTCCTTTTGAGTCTGCCATTTGTACAATCTCCAACATCTCATGCCGGTTACTTTGATCATTTATTTACAGCCGTATCTATGGTCTGTGTGACAGGACTTTTTACCTTACCTGTCGCTTCGACCTACAATGTCTGGGGGCAGCTGATCTGTATGTTCTTGATTCAGATTGGTGGTTTGGGTCTCATGACCTTTATCGGAATTTTCTATATCCAGGGCAAGCAAAAACTTAGTCTTCGAGGTCGAGAAACGATTCTGGAGAGCTTTAGCTTCGAAGAAACCCAGTCTCTGAGGGATTTTCTACGTTCCATCTTCGTGACGACTTTTCTAGTAGAAGGCTTCGGAGCCTTTCTGCTAAGTTTTCGTTTTGTCCCCGAGTTTGGTTGGGGACGGGGCATTTTTACTTCCATTTTCGTAGCTGTTTCAGCTTTCTGTAATGCTGGATTTGATAATTTTGGAAGTACAAGTTTAGTAGCTTTTCAAACTGATCCTTTGATTAATCTAGTGCTTGCTGCTTTGATCATCACAGGTGGTCTAGGGTTCATGGTTTGGTTTGACCTGGCCACACAGTTGAGCAAGAAAAAACGTCGGCTTCGCTTCCATACCAAGTTGGTTCTCTTCTTAACAGCTGGAATTTTATTTACTGGAACAGTTTCAACCCTCTTGATAGAGTGGAACAATCCGGGAACGATTGGGAATCTCAGCATCCCTGATAAATTGCTAGTCAGTTTTTTCCAAACTGTCAGCATGCGGACGGCAGGCTTCGCTTCTATTGATTTTACTCAGGCTAGGCCTGTTACCTTGATGATCTATATTTTGCAGATGTTTCTCGGTGGGGCGCCTGGTGGAACAGCCGGGGGGCTTAAAATCACAACCTTCTTTGTATTATTAGTATTTGCACGCAGTGAGCTTTTAGGCTTGCCTCATGCCAATGTAGCTCGAAGAACAATTTTACCTCGGACAGTCCAAAAATCATTCAGTGTCTTTATTATCTTCTTGCTAACTTTCTTGCTGGGCTTGATCCTGTTAGGGGTAACAGCAGAAGGGAATCCGCGCTTTATCTACATCATGTTCGAGACAATTTCAGCGCTTGCCACGGTCGGAGTAACGGCAAATTTGACACCAGAGTTAGGCAGATTAGCTCTTAGCATTATCATGCTACTGATGTTTATCGGACGAATTGGACCACTGACGCTATTAGTTAGCTTGGCTGAGTATCAACCAGATAAGAAAGATATGATCCACTATATGAAAGCAGATATTACCATAGGATAAGAAAGGATAAATTATGTCAGATCGGACAATTGGAATTTTAGGTTTGGGTATTTTTGGGAGTAGTGTACTTACTGCTCTCGCTCAGCATGATATAAATATAATCGCCATTGACGACCATGAAGAGCGAATCAATCAGTTCGAACCTGTCTTGGTACGTGGAGTTGTTGGAGATATTACCGATGAAGAGCTCTTACTCTCAGCAGGAATTGATACCTGTGATACAGTTGTGGTAGCAACGGGAGAGAATTTAGAATCTAGTGTGCTCGCAGTCATGCATTGCAAGAGTCTAGGAGTACCAACTGTTATTGCTAAGGTTAAAAGCCATACAGCAAAAAAAGTCCTTGAAAAAATTGGCGCGGATTCAGTCATTTCCCCAGAGTATGAGATGGGTCGCTCGTTAGCGCAGACTATTCTATTTAATAATAGCGTTGATGTCTTTCAGTTGGACAAAAATGTCTCGATAGTCGAAATGAAAATTCCAAGGTCGTGGGCAGGTAAGAGTCTAAGTCAACTTGATCTTCGAGGACAATACAATCTCAATATTCTTGGCTTTCGTGACTACGAAAATGCTCCCTTGGATGTTCAATTTGGACCGAATGATCTATTGAAAGCTGATGGCTATATGATGGCAGTAATCAATAACCAATATTTGGATAATCTAGCAC
>CAURIB010000060.1:0-9291 GCA_963524795.1 uncultured Streptococcus sp. | reverse complement strand
TACCAATCCCCAAATATAATCTCGATCATATTTTGTGACCTTTTCTACTTTTCTTCTCAAGATAGGTTGAGTATTCCTTTCTTCCTCATCCTCAATAAATAAAGATTCAGTCTCACTATATTTAGTCTCACTAACTTCAGTCTCACTAGGGGCTGAATGTGAGACGGGGGCCGTTTCATTTTCAACCTGCCCTAGTCTTTTTTTAACACTAGGCCTGTTTGAAATACCTACTGGGGTAGAAGACAACTCCCCTAAATAAATCTTATTAGCTAGTCTTCCTTTCTCACTTGAAGACTGTTGAACTTCATCAATTAAGTCATATTCTTTAAGAGTTTTCTTGATGGACAGTAATTTTGACTTCGAACAACCTAACAGCCTCATCAGTTTAGAATTAGAAAATACTAAATATACTGCTCCTTCTTCATCTATCCAACCACGACTGAGAGATAATTCTAAACGATCTTTTAAAATAGAATAAGCCACCTTTACTTCTAGTTTCATATCCATATATTTCTCATCCTCAAAAAGAATTTTAGGTAATTTATAATACCGTTCTGAAGTTTGGTATTGATTAGCGGTTATTCGTTTCATAGCGCTCCTCCAAGTTCTTTGAGTATTAAATCCCCACTTGATTCCAATCGAACCAAGCCACTTTTTTCTAATTCAGCCATAAGAGAGATGGCTTCAACAATGTCAATTCCCATTTCACGTACTAAAAATGAAATGACAATATAGCGTGATGATTGTAATTCTTTTGTCATTTTTCCTCCTGAAAATAAAAAAAGGAGAACAATATACAATTGTTCTCTCTTTAGATAAATATTTATTGTTGTATTCATTTTTCCGATGCGCAAACGACATCTACAAATACATATACATCTATGTGCCTTTTTAGGACTTTTTTGACGTCAAAATTGCCTTTATCTACAAAGACAAAATGCTTGTAAAATAGCTTAAAATCAAGGATTTTCACCCTTTTTTTCGTTGTAGCAACACTACACACTCCACGTGGTGCGTTTGCGGGAAAAGATCAACCGGCTGGACTTTCTTCAATTCATAGCCCAACTCTTGATAGAGTTTGATATCCCGCGCCATTGTAGCGACGTTACAGGAGATATAGGCGATGCGGTCAGCTCCTGTTTGGGCGCTTGCTTTGATAAAGCTTTCGGTTAAGCCCTTACGTGGAGGATCGACCAAGATCACGGTTGGTTGGATGCCTTCCTTGAGCCAATTCTTCATGGCATTTTCAGCCGTATCGCAGACATAGTGGGCATTAGTAATATTGTTTAAGGCAGCATTCTTCTTGCTATTCTCTACTGCTTCTGGGATAACCTCTACGTCATAGACTTCCTTAACGTGTTTAGCGACTGATAAGCCAATAGTCCCAATTCCTGAGTAGGCGTCAATCACCACATCATCTTCTCTTAACTCTGCAAAGTCAATGGCTGTTTGATAGAGCTTCTCTGCCATTTCAGTATTGACTTGATAAAATGCTGGTCCAGAGATTTGGAAGCTATTGCCCAACATTTGGTCGGTAATGTAGTCTGGACCATAAAGTGTACGCCATTCTTTCCCGAAAATCGCATTGGTGTTTTGGTCATTGATATTCTGCATGACAGACACAATCTCTGGAAATTGCTTGATCAGTTGTTCAATCACCTGTTCAACTCTGAAAACTTTAGGACGAGTTGTCACCAAAATGACCATAATTTGACCTGAATGGTGTCCACGACGTACAACAAGGTTACGAATCAATCCTGACTGTTCCTTCTCATCATAAGGCTTCAAGTCATATCGACGAAGCAAATCGCGTAAAGCTACAATAACTTGATCAATGACTGGATCCTGAATGTAAAAATCTTCCAATGGCATAAGGTCATGAGAATTCTTACGGAAGAAACCAGTCTCCAGAACACCATTAACGCGACGAACAGGTACTTGTGCCTTGTTGCGATACTTGATAGGATTTTCCATACCAAGAGTATCAGCAATCTCTACATCTGAAATTCCAGCAATCTTATATAGACTATCTTTTACTTGCTTGGTTTTGAACTTGAGTTGTTCTGGATAAGCTAGATGTCCCAAGTCGGCGATCCCTGAACGCAGGTAAGCCAAATCTAAATCTTGGTTGCGATGTGGTGATTGCGTAAGGTATTCCTCGACTTTACCAAAGCCAATTTTCTTGTTGACTTTAAGGACACGCATGAGGATTTTCTCAGTCGGTAGAGCATTCTCTACAAAAAAGACCAAGCCATCTACCTTGGCAACACCTGCTCCTTCATGTGTCAAATCGACAATCTCTACTTCTACAATATCATTTTTCTTTAACATATTTTTCACTTTCTATCAGCCGACAAAAAAAGACGGCAACTGTTCTGTTACCATCTATTATACCATGAATTAGCCTAAGCACCAAAACTCTTGAAAAAGTTTACAATTGCTTGCCAAATAGCACTGAGAATATTGCCCCCATCCTCCAATGCTTTATTGGCGTCAAAGTTAAGGTCGATATTACTGAAACTGTCACCTGCTTGCGCAACGATACTTTGTTTCAAATCTTTTAGAGTCTTTGTAAAGTCTTCGTTATTGAGAATATCGCTCTTGGATAGATTGAAGGCAAAGTTGATGATGATATTGATCTGATTTCCTGTTATAACCTGATCTAACTTATAATTTTTCAACGTATCTTCAACGATCTTACGAACATCATCCTCAGTAAGCTCACCCTTGGACTCTTTAGCTTTAGCGATAGCAGATTTGATATCGGCAAGGGCTACATTGAGTTTATTGGCATCATAGCCTGATTTGTCCTTGTTTTCATCGTTGATGTCTGACAAGGCCTTTAGCTCTTCCTGAGCCAGATCTTTATTTTCTTGAGGAAGTTGAACACCATTAGCTTCTAGTGAATAGTAAATACCTGCTAGAGCACTTTCACCTGTTACAGGGATTGGTGCAGCTACGGTTATACGAGCATGCTCCACACCCAAGGTAACGGCCGCATTACGGTACATGTCTTGAGTCACTTTAGTGATATTTTCAGGGGTTTCAATCTTCACTTCAAGTGGAGATTTTTCACCTAATTTTTGAATTTTTGCAGACGAATAGAGCTGGAGACTAGAGTCATTGGCGACGTTCATAATCTTTGAGTAGACATCTGGCGTCATAGTCTTAAGTTCTTTGGTATCTGTAGAGGCGTTATAGCCAAGTTTTTTAAGTGTTTGATTTTTTTGATCTTCAGTGAGTGAAGAACCTAAGACGTACTCAGGTTGAACATAAGTTTCATCAATTACTTTTTGAACATCAGTGGCTGCTTGAGCGCTTTGCAAAGTTGCAACTGCTAAAAGAACTGCAGCACTAGTCAGAAAGAATTTCTTTCGCATGAGACGTTCCTCCTTTTCCTATCTAGGATAGTCGATTAGCCTTAAAGAAAGCTTATAAAAGCACCTAGAATTTTCTAAGTGCTTAAAATAGATTAAAAAATTTAATAATATAGAGATTTAGTTGAACCTGTCTAGAGTAATAATAGTTCCCTCCATCTACATAAAGTTCTCCACCTTGAAAGATGGAAATTGGATTGACATAGCGATAGGTTTTTCCAGTTGTATTTCCTAATGTCGGCGCAACGGTATCTCTTGAGTATTGTTTGGCCAGGGCAAGTGTATTCTCTTTCCCATTTTGGGCGATAAAATCAATATAAGCAGGCCCAAAGTTATAGGCCTGTACAGCAGTCCAAACATCTACACCCTTTTCTTGTGCTAAATAAAGATTCTCTGTCAAGGTTTGAATTCCCTGACGAATACTACTCCTATTGTCAGAAATCGTATTTGTAGTTCCGCTGGCAGACTCACTTGACTGCATCACGTCACTTTCTTTACCTTTAGTTTCGGTATAAATCATGGCCAAGACTAGTTCTTCATTTGCTGGCGTATCTTGCTCACTTAAAACTTCTCGTACCAAGGATTGATAAGTCATGACCTGCTTAACATCCTGATACATGTGAAAAAGTTTATAGCCAGTAAATAAGATAAGAACAAGTAGCAAGACCCTTCTTATAAATTTAAACATTATTTGCTTTGTATATCCTCGATGTTTTTGATTAAGATAGAGTAGGTTCCATTGTCATTTTGGATAAATTCTACCGACTCAGCATCTTGATAAATATTATTGGGTACAATTAACTCAATACCATTTGACAGAGAAAGCTTTTGGTTTTCAAATTTCTTTAATTGGCGACTTGCATCGATTTCATCAAACTGAACTGGCTCCGGTACAGCTTCTTTTACCTGATCAATAAAGCTAAGACGTGCAGTGAGATTGTTGTCAAAAAGGTCATTTGCCAATTTTTCGGGTGACAATTCATTGCTTTCTTCTAGGTTGTTGAAAATCGCTGATTTGACCTTAGATTGAAATTGAAAATCATCTGTGTTAAAAGTCTCAGCAATTCTCTGGGCTGTCTTTTCCAGTTCCTTGATGGATTTCTTGGGTGAAATCTTAGGGGCGACAGCAAGAAGATTATCTGAAAAATAGTTCAAGAAAGTCCCGTTGTACTTGATTCGTTTTTCAATCAGATGGTACTTGTGGCTCTGAAGATTGACCACCAAGGCCTCATCAGCACCTGTTCCAAATCCAGGTAAGTTATTCTGAGTTAGCTTGATTGGATTATCAACTTCTCCACCGAGGTGGGTCAAGGTCTCCCGCAGGGCAATTCGCAAGAAAGCGAAGTGCTCCACGCCTTCTTTAGAAAATTGCACAAAAATCAAGTCATTGGTCTTGAGGTTTTCAGAAATGCTGAACTCTTCTTTCCAGAGATTAGCCAGTGTTACTGATGTCTCCAACAAATCGTCTGTGATATGATTGAAGAAGGGATTTTCTTCTTCGAAAATCCCAGTCTTGGCTTCATCTGAATACACACGTTCGATTTTTTTGCGCAGGTATTCTTCGATTTTTGGAGTGATATTGAGAAACTTATCCGCTAGGAACAGCTCGGTATCATCCGGACTGAACTGATGGATAATGGCTTTCTTAATATAAATGTCCATAAAAATTTTAGTCCTCGTATAATGGGAAGGCATCTGTCAAGGCTTTGACTTCACTTCTCACTTCTTCTAAGACAGCTTCATTTTCCGCATTTTTAAGGGTTTTAATGATGAGTTCAGCCACTTTGCGACTCTCTTCTTCACCAAATCCACGTGCAGTAATGGCTGCAGATCCGATACGAATCCCACTTGTCTTAAATGGTGACAAGCTTTCGTATGGGATTGAGTTTTTATTTAGGGTAATATTGACTTCATCCAGCAAATTTTGAGCAACTTTTCCGTTTTCTACAACCTTAGTTACATCTACTAGGAAGAGGTGGTTTTCAGTTCCGCCAGAAATGATACGGAAATCAGGGTATTGCAAGAAGACATCTGCCATAGCCTTGCTGTTTTTGATAACATTGGTAGCGTATTCCTTGAAGGCTGGATCTAATACTTCTTTGAAGGAAACTGCCTTAGCAGCAACAACATGCTCCAAAGGACCGCCCTGAATACCTGGGAAAATAGCTGAATTGATTTTCTTAGCTAAGTCTTCATCATTGGTCAAAATCAAACCACCACGTGGTCCACGAAGGGTTTTGTGGGTCGTTGTTGTAGTGATATGAGCGTATGGCACTGGGCTTGGGTGAAGACCAGTAGCAACCAAACCAGCGATATGAGCCATATCTACCATGAGCTTAGCTCCAACAGCATCAGCAATTTCGCGGAATTTTGAAAAGTCGATAATTTGAGAATAGGCTGAAGCACCTGCTACGATTAGTTTTGGTTTTACTTCTTGGGCTTGTTTCAAAATAGCATCAAAATCCAAGAGTTCCGTTTCAGGGTCCACACTATAAGAAACAAAGTTGTAGGTTTGACCAGAGAAGCTAACTGGAGCTCCGTGGGTCAAGTGACCACCTGCTGCCAAATCCATCCCCATAACGGTATCACCTGGTTCAATCAAGGCCATGTAAGCCGCACAGTTGGCTTGGCTTCCTGAGTGAGGTTGGACATTAGCGAATTTAGCACCGAAAATTTCTTTTGCACGTTCAATAGCTAGACTTTCTACCACGTCTACCACATCAGTCCCACCATAGTAACGGCGGCCTGGGTAACCTTCGGCGTATTTATTCGTCAAGATAGACCCTTGAGCTGCCATAACAGCCTTGGAGACAACGTTTTCCGAAGCAATCAACTCAATGTTGTTTTGTTGGCGTTCTTCTTCTTTGGCAATAGCATTCCAGAGATCAGCATCGTATGCTTTAAAATCATCTTTGTCAAAAATCATAGGTCTTCTCCTTTATAATGTGACAGGTCCTTTAGTTTGTTTTAGAATATGAAAATAAACTAAAAGATGCGAATAAACCGTTTCTGCATTTTATCACAAGTATAACCAACTTTTTCATAAAATGCATGAGCACCCAGACGATGATCGGCAGAGTTTAAGCGGATAAACCCATAACCACGTCTTTTTGCTTCTTCTTCCAACCCTTTTAGCAAGCTTTTACCAATACCTTGACCTTGCGCTTGAGGTGAAACTGCTAAAGCTAAAATATTAAATCCTGCTTTGGAATAGAGTGATTCGTAAACTTCAGCATGGACATATCCAAGCAAGGCATGACTGACTTCATCCTCATAGCCAAGTAAAAAATGATGTTCATCTTGAGATAATCTAGCTAGTTGACTAGCTGTGTCCTCTGGACTGAAAGAATAACCTAAAGCATCTTGGTTAATCTCACATATAGCATTCACATCTGTTTCTTGCAAATCTCTTATCATCTTATTCCTCCTCAAAAGAAATCTCTGGCAACTGTGCAAGAATGTCTTCTCGCTTAATCGTCCCCTGGCGTAAGATTTTCACCTTGTCTCCAGACAAATCCAAAATAGTCGAATCCTGTCCAGTCAGAAAAGCATCGTCTTCCAGACCCAGAACCTCTTGGTCAAAATCCTTCCGAATCTGTTCAAAGGTTACACCACTTGCCTGACCTGAGATATTGGCAGACGGTCCAATCAAGGGACCCGTATCTCTAATCAAATCTAGTGTAATGGGGTGACTGGGCATCCGAAATCCAACAGTCGCGAGACCAGAATTGACCCAATAGGGAACTCTGTCATTGGCTTCGAGAATAATGGTCAAGGGACCCGGTAAAAAGGTCTCTACAAGTTTTTGTAGATAAGTTGGATGATTCTTTGAAAAATGCAAGATGTCCTCTAGAGAGGCGATATTTAGATTGAGTGCCTTGTCTCTAGGACGACGTTTGAGCTGGTAAACATGATTAACTGCTTTTTCGTCTAAAGCCTCGGCAAAAAGACCGTAAACCGTCTCTGTAGGCAGAACGACAGCTCCACCATTTTCCAACTCTTGTCTAATCCTGTCCATCATCAACCACGACCATCCTATCTTGACCAAATTGGTCCTTGAGTGTTCTTACTCGCTTTTCAGGAAGATATTTCTTAAAAAGTTCAGGAACACTTTGACCTTGCTTGTATCCAATTTCAAGGTAAATCTTACCACCATCTTTGAGATAGTCTGTTGCATCTTCCGCAATTCTACGGTAAATAGCTAGGCCATCCTCGTCTGCAAAGAGAGCTAGATGAGGCTCCGAATGCAAAACATTCAAACCAACCTCTGACTCATCGTCACGAGAGATATAGGGTGGATTGGATACAATTATATCATATTTTTCAGAAATTTCTGCAAAACAATCAGATTTTTTAAAAAATATATTAAATTTTTGATTTTTAGCATTTTCGCTAGCTAAATCTAAAGCATCTTGGGAAATATCTGCTGCCACTACTGACCAATTGGGTCTGTTTTTTGCTAGAGCTAGAGCAATAGCTCCGCTACCTGTACCGATATCCAGAACTGAAAGATTCGTCTCAGGATTTTCAGCTAGAATGAGCTCCACCAACTCTTCTGTCTCTGGACGAGGAATCAATACTCGCTCATCAACTTTTAACTGTATTCCATAAAAATCTTCCTGTCCAATGATATACTGAGCTGGCTTGTGAGCTGCTAACTGTTGGTAAATCTCTTTTACAAATTGTTTTTCTTCTTCTGTTACCTCTTGTTGAAGGGTAAAGACAAAGTCTGTAAAGGATAAATTTTTAAGGCTTCGATAGACAAAAGAGAGGCTTTCTGCTTCCTCTCCTTGTCTTATCAACTTTTCTTCAAAATCTGAAAATAATTGAGCTAATTTCATTATTTGTTTAATTCTTCTAATTTTTGTGTTTGATCATAGAGCACCAAGGCATCCACAACTTCGTCCAATTTACCGGATAAAATGGTATCTAGTTTTTGGAGGGTCAAGCCGATACGGTGGTCTGTGACACGGTTTTGTGGGAAGTTATAAGTACGGATTCGTTCTGAACGGTCACCAGTTCCGATTGTCGACTTACGCTCAGCATCTTGTTCATCCTGAGCAATTTGTGCGAAGTGGTCAGCAACACGCGCACGAATAATCTTCATAGCCTTCTCACGGTTTTTCTGCTGGGTACGTTCTTCCTGCATCTCAACCTTGATATTGGTTGGCAAGTGAACGATACGAACGGCAGTTGCAACCTTATTGACGTTCTGTCCACCAGCACCTGATGCGTGGTAGATATCAACACGAAGGTCTTTTGGATCAATATCGTATTCTACTTCTTCCACTTCAGGCATGACAAGAACTGTCGCTGTAGAAGTATGTACGCGGCCTTGGCTTTCTGTCACAGGGACACGTTGCACACGGTGGGCACCTGATTCGTACTTGAGTTTAGAGTATACAGACTGACCTGAAACCATGGCAACCACTTCTTTGAAACCACCGACACCGTTCATAGAAGCCTCCATGACTTCAAAGCGCCAGCCTTGGGCTTCCGCATACTTTTGGTACATGGTGAGCAAATCCCCAGCGAATAGTGCTGCTTCATCTCCACCAGC
The DNA here is from genome assembly GCA_963524795.1 of uncultured Streptococcus sp. Lineage (GTDB taxonomy): Bacteria > Bacillota > Bacilli > Lactobacillales > Streptococcaceae > Streptococcus. Next base: position 354 of record CAURIB010000060.1, on the reverse strand, counting down.
TGCTCCACGGATTTCAAGGATGATGTTCTTGTCATCATTTGGATCCTTTGGAAGGAGCAAGATTTTCAGTTTTTCTTCGTATTCTTCTTTTTCAGCCTTGGCATCTTTGAGTTCTTGCTTGGCCATTTCTTCCAAGTCCGCATCTCCACCTGATTCCTTAATCATTTCTTCAGCGTCAACGATGTTTTGAAGGACTTGTTTGTACTCACGGTAGGCTGTTACTGTGTCACGAGTTGAAGCCTCTTCTTTTGAAAGCTCCATGAAACGCTTGGTGTCTGAAACGACATCAGGGTCACTCAGCAATTCTCCTAATTCTTCATAACGGTCTTCTACAGCTTGTAGTTGATCATAGAT
>CAURIB010000059.1:0-9367 GCA_963524795.1 uncultured Streptococcus sp. | reverse complement strand
AAGTGAGCCTTTTTTAGCCCAATTAGCAAGATTTTCAGCCTGTTGGCGCCACATAACGACATTGATAAAATCAGCCTCACGTTCGCCATTTTGACTCTTAAATGTACGGTTTACTGCAAGAGTAAAAGTCGCAACTGCTACATTTGATGGGGTATAACGCAACTCAGCGTCACGAGTCATACGCCCTACAAGTACAACATTGTTAATCATAATCTACCTTCTTACGCGTCAGTTTTGACGATCATGTGACGAAGAATGTCAGCGTTGATTTTTGAAAGACGGTCAAACTCTTTAAGAGCTGCATCATCATTTGCTTCAACGTTAACGATGTGGTAAAGTCCTTCGCGGAAATCTTGGATTTCGTATGCAAGACGACGTTTTTCCCATGTTTTTGATTCAACAACAGTTGCACCGTTGTCAGTCAAGATAGAGTCAAAACGTGCTACCAAAGCGTTTTTCGCTTCTTCTTCAATGTTTGGACGAATGATATAAAGAATTTCGTATTTAGCCATTGATATGTTCCTCCTTTTGGTCTAATGACCCCAAGACATTGCAAGGGGTAAGTGAGGTTTGCTCACAATAAATTATTATACTAGAAAAAAATTTTTTTCGCAAGTAAAAAACTGTTTATATTTTATTTTTTACAGTTTTTTAGTTGAAGTATGAGTAATTTCCTCTACTTGGATATTTTCTGCTTCAAATTTTTCTTTCAATGTTGAGAGATCAATCATTCCATCGATTTGTACTTCAATAATAATCTTCCCATCTTTACGTGGGATATTAATGGTATGTGAAATATTCAGATTTTCTGCTGCGATGAGGGAAACAATTTTCCCGAGTACCCCAACTTCATTTTCTGTGATAAAACGAACACGGATTCCCTCTTCGCCATAACCAGAAATTTCAAGAAATGCTCTGAATACATCACGGTCAGTAATGACACCATAGACTTGTTCATTATCAATAACTGGCAAGATTCCAATCTTATTTTTCAGCATAAGATAGGTTGCATCTTCCAAACTTGCATAACCGGAGACAGTTACAACATTACGAATCATGACGTCTTTTACTTTTGTTTTATTAAGCAAGTAATTCATCTCAAAGATTGAAAGACTCGTTGCTTTTGATGGACTGGCTTCAGCAATTGTTCCTTCTGTTACTAGACCAACTAATTTATCATTTTCAATAACAGGAAGACGATGCAAACCTTGTTCGCGCATCAAGTCTGCTGCATGTGCTACAGTCGTATCTGGGCTAATATATACGACCTTTCGTGTCATAAAATCTTTAACTGCCATAATCATTCTCCTATATTTTTATTAATTTCATTATACACTTTTTATAAAATGCAATCAAACGCTTTCATATTTCTTTCAAGACTCAGAAAATTGTGATGAATTTTGAAAAAAAGAGCTCTTGAATTGAGCTCTATAACTATGTTTTGAGTCTTTTCATAAGATTTATATACCGATTAAAAGAGCTCCCGGACTAGATGAAAATTACTAGTCAATCTTTATCTTTAACCTAAACTAGTCTGCTAGACTAGATAGAGTTTACTTTGCAATCTTTATCTGCCGACTAAAAAGGTCCCCCGGACTAGATGGGAATTGCTTTGCAATCTCTATCTGCCGACTAAAACAATCCACTGGATTGGATGATTGCCAAGCAATCTCTATCCGCCGACTAAAAAGGTCCCCCGGACTAGATGTTAATTGCTGCCGCAATTTTTATCCGCCGACTAAAACAATCCACTGGATTGTTTTAGCCACCTAGATATGCTTTTCTGACTTCGTCTGATGCTGCGAGTTCTTTTCCTGTTCCTGATAGGACAATCTTTCCTGTTTCAAGAACATAGCCTCGATCTGCGATGGCAAGTGCCTTATTGGCATTTTGCTCGATCAAAAGAACGGTCGTACCTTGTTTTTGAATATCTTGGATGATATCAAAAATTTCTTGGATAAAAATTGGAGCAAGCCCCATTGATGGTTCATCTAAAAGAAGAAGTTTAGGCGTTGACATAAGCGCACGTCCCATAGCAAGCATCTGCTGTTCACCACCTGATAGAGTAGCTGCATCTTGGTTTTTACGCTCTTCCAGACGAGGGAACCGTGAAAAGACTTTTTTCAAATTCGCTTGATTTTCTTCACGATTCTTCTTAAGAAAGGCTCCCATCTCTAAGTTTTCCATAACAGTCAAACCAGGAAAGACATGACGTCCCTCTGGAACTTGTGAAAGACCTGATGCCACAATCTTCTGTGCAGGCATTTTTTGGATTTCTTGCCCGAGAAATTCAATTCTACCAGCACTTGGACGTACAAGACCCGATAATGTTCGAAGAATAGTCGTTTTACCAGCTCCGTTGGCACCAATAAGAGAAACAACTTCTCCTTCATTAACTTCAAAGCTCACATCACGTACAGCTTGAATCATACCGTAGTGTACTGAGAGGTTTTCAACTTTTAACATAGACATTAGGCTTCACCTCCAAGATAAGCTTCAATCACACGTTTATTGTTCTTAATTTCATCTGGTGTACCATGAGCAATCAAACGACCATACTCAAGAACATAGATACGCTCCGTAACTTCCATGACCAAGTTCATATCATGTTCAATCAGCATGATGGTGATTTTAAATTCATCCTTGATACGACGAATCAACTCTGTCAATTCTGCAGTTTCTTGAGGATTCATACCTGCTGCAGGCTCATCCAAAAAGAGGATTTTTGGCTCTGTAGCAAGAGCACGAACAATTTCCAAACGACGTTGTTGACCATAGGCTAAATTTTTAGCTAGAGTTTCAGCATCTCCATCCAAATCAAAGATTTTTAGTAATTCTAAGGCTTTAGCTTTCAATTCTTTTTCATTCTTATAAAAAGCTGGTAAGCGTAAGAAACTTGCAAAAACATGTTGTTTATGATGATTGCTAAATGCAATCAGAACGTTATCCAAAACTGTCAAGTCTTTAAAAAGGCGGATATTTTGGAAGGTACGCCCTAAACCTAGAGATGCGATTTTATAGGGTTGCTTGCCATTTAACAAGTGACCATCCAAGGTTACTGTCCCTTCGCTTGGTTCATAAACACCTGTTAACAAGTTGAAGAGGGTTGTTTTCCCAGCACCATTCGGTCCAATCAAACCAACAAGTTCACCTTCGTTCAATTCGAGAGTGACGTCTCCAACGGCTGTCAGACCACCAAAATGTTTGGTTAAATTTTTTACTTCAAGTAACGCCATTAGTTTTGTCCCTCCTTCTTACCTTTTTTAAAGAGACGTGATAGGCTCAATTCCCAAGTCCCAAGAAGACCACCTGGTCTGAAGATCATAACGAGTACTAAGGCCAAAGCATAGATAATCATACGAACGCTGGCCACGTCTTGAAGGAGCATGTTCAAGATTCCAAGCACGATTGCAGCAACAATTGCCCCTGTAATGGATCCTAAACCACCAAATACAACGATAATCAATACATTGATAGAGTTGATGAACGTATAATCTTTTGGTACGACTGATCCGATAAATCCTGACTGAAGAGTACCAGCGATACTTGCAGTAACAGCACCAAAAACAAAAGCGATGATTTTAATTTTTGTAGTATTTACCCCTACTGACTCAGCAGCAATCTCATCTTCACGAACAGATAAAGTTAAACGTCCGATAGGACTACGAAGGAAATTGAGAGTAGCAATCGTTGTAATCACAGCAAAGAAATATACCATTTGCCAAGTTGTAAAGTTAGGAATCCCCAAAATACCAGCAGCACCGTTTGTGAGGCTTCCACCATTAATAATGAAGATACGAATAATTTCAGCAACACCAAGTGTCGCAACCGCAAGATAATCCCCTTTCAAACGTAGGGTAGGAATTCCAACGACCAAGGCAACCAGACCAGCAATGATAGCACCGAGCAACATAGCTCCAAAGAATGCACCATAGGTTGGAGATTTTGATCCGATAATGGCTGCTGCATAGGCACCAATAGCCATAAATCCAGCATGTCCAAGTGAAAACTGACCAGAGAACCCAACGATAAGGTTAAGACCTACTGCTAGAATAATGTTGATACCGATTTGTTCAATAATCTGAATATGGAAAAGGTTCAAGACTCCTAAAGAAACCAATAGGCTAATCAAACCATATCCAAGCAACAAAAGGAATAACCATAGAATATTAACTTTTAAATTTTCTTTCATTGTTTACACCTTCTCTTTCACATTCTTACCGAGGATACCAGCTGGGCGAACAATCAAGATTAAGAGCAAGATTCCATACACGATGGCATCACGGAAATCTGACATTCCGAAGGCGGTAGCAAATGTCTCCAAAAGACCAATAACAAAGCCACCCAGAGCTGCACCAGGGATAATTCCGATACCACCAAGAACGGCAGCCACGAATGATTTTATACCTGGAGTCATTCCCATCAATGGTTCAAGAGAGTTATAGTAAAGCGCAATCAAGACACCCGCTGCACCAGCTAGAGCTGAACCCAATGCAAAGGTGAAACTGATTGTACGGTTCACGTTAATCCCCATCAGCTGAGCAGCATCACTATCTACAGAAACAGCACGCATAGCTTTCCCCATCTTGGTTTTTTGTACGATGAGTTGTAGAAGAACCATCAAAACAAGTGAGACAGTTAAAATCAACAATTGAATATTTGTTAGACTGATTGGTCCCAAGTCATAACGCACTGTTTGGATTGCTTGAGGGAAGGCACGTGTGTTGGCACCTACCAGATAGACCATTCCATACTCCAGTAAGAAGGATACCCCGATAGCTGTAATCAATACAGAGATACGAGTTGAATGACGCAATGGACGATAAGCTAGGAACTCAATGATAACACCGAGAATTGCCGTTCCGATCATCGATAAGATCAAGGCAACAAAGAAATTTAATTGCAAGGAATTAATCAAGAAATAACCCATGAAAGCACCCATCATATAAATATCACCGTGGGCAAAGTTGATGAGCTTGATAATTCCATAAACCATAGTATAACCTAGGGCTAGTAGCGCATAGACACTCCCCAAGATTAGACCATTGACAAGTTGTTGAAGCATATGGTTCACTCTTTCTAAGTTTTATTTTTTAGGATTTTTATAAAAAATAATCCTTTCATAAACACCGAAACAGGGAGTGAGTAAAAGCTCATTCCCCATTTACAATATCTATAAAATTAAGGTTTTGCGACTTCTGCCGCTTCTACTTTACCATTATTCATGGTCATCATGTAGGCTGTTTTCACAGTGTTGTGATCTGCATCAAAGCTTGTTTGACCTGTAACACCTTCGAAGTTTTGTGTTTTAGCAAGATTGTTCTTGATATCAACTGAAGTTTTTGCACCTTTTGCTGCATTAGCTACAAGGTAAACTGAGTCATAAGCAAGAGCTGCAAAAGTTGAAGGATCTTCGTTGTATTTTGCACGATAAGCTTCAAGGAAGGCTTTTGCCTTATCTGAAACCTCTACAGTAGTTGAGAAACCTGAGATAAAGTAGATATTTGATGCGCGTTCAGCAGTTGCTTGTTGAACAAACTCTGCACCGTTAAGTCCATCACCACCAATGATTGGTTTATCAATTCCCATACCACGAGCTTGGTTTACAATCTTACCAGCTTCTGTATAGTAACCTGGCAATACGATAGCATCAAAGTCTTTATCTTTGATTTTTGTCAAAGCTGCTTGGAAGTCAGTATCACCTGCTACAAAGGTTTCATCTGCTACGATTTCGCCTGAGAATGAATCACGGAATGATTTTGCAATACCTTTAGCGTAGTCGCTTGAGTTATCTGTATACAAGACAACTTTCTTAGCGTTCAATTTGTTTGTAACATAGTTAGAGATGATTTTCCCTTGGAAGCTATCTTGGAATGTTCCGATGAAAAGGAAATCTTGACCTTTTGTCAAACCATCTTGAGTAGCACTTGGAGAAATCAATGGAACTCCAGCTTGTGTAGCATTTGCTACTGCTGCTGCAGTTGCACCTGAAGTTGCAGGTCCTACGATAGCTGCTACTTTAGATTGAGTCACAAGGTTTGTTGAAATAGAAGCAGCTTCAGCAGTTTCTGATTTGTTATCTTTGTCTACTACTTCGATCTGTTTTCCATCGATACCACCCGCTGCGTTGATTTCATCAACTGCAAGCTGAGCAGCCTTTTGCTCAGATGTACCGTAAGATGCTGCAGCACCCGTTTCTTCAAAGTTGAAACCGATTTTAACGACTTTCTCATCCACTGGGTTACCAGTTGAATTTGAAGCTCCTGACTTCACTTCTCCACAAGCTGCTAAAACAGCCACACTTGCAAGCGCCACAAACGATAGGGCAAATTTTTTCTTCATCTTTTTGTCTCCTTATTTCTTAAATAAATAGCATGTTAAGAATATACCGAATTATCAGAAAATTGTCAACACATTTATCTAAATTTTTACATGATAACGTTTTCGTTATTTCTGTAGAGACTACCAACAAAGGGAGTTTCCAATTCTTGGATATGACATTGCCTCACTTTTTTGACAAATTTCTCTTTTCCTAAACGGCTAACCAGTTCTTCCACTTCTTCTGTTGGGACATAAAGTTGCAGATAACGGTGTTTTTTAGAGTGGTAACAAATATCACCATAATTATCGAGTTTTTTTGCATCACGATTATAGTATAGGTAGATAATCAGACCAGACCGATTCTCTTTTTGAAACATATTACAACTTCCTTCTAAAAATCTTCTTACTATTATATCAAAAAAAGCAAACTCAGTCGAGTTTGCTTCAAAAGATTAATTCAAAGAATTATTAGCCATGATTTCATCAATGAAACCATATTCAAGTGTTTCTTGAGCGCTCATCCAGTAATCACGTTCAGCATCAGCGTGAATTTGCTCAACTGACTTACCTGAATTATCTGCAAGAATTTGTTCCAAAGTCTTACGAGTTTTAAGCAAGTGCTCAGCCGCAATGGCCATATCTGTCTGTTGCGTACCACCACCAGTACCACCCATCGGTTGGTGAATCATGTACTCTGCATTAGGAAGCATGAAGCGCTTGCCCTTAGCACCACTTGATGCGATAATAGTTCCCATTGAGGCAGCCATACCCATAACAATCGTTTGTACGTCTGCTTTGATAAAATTCATCGTATCTACAATTGCCAAACCAGCTGAAACTGATCCACCTGGTGTATTAACATAGAGGTAGATATCTTTAGTGCTGTCTTGAGCATCCAAGAAGAGCAACTGAGCAATAACTGAGTTTGCCATATTGTCTTCGACTGGACCTGTCAGCATGATGATGCGGTCTTTCAAAAGACGAGAGTAAATATCGTAGGAACGTTCCCCACGACTTGTTTGTTCAATTACTACAGGAATCATTGATTTCTCCTTTTGATCTTTTTAATGAGTAGATCACTACTGATAATGAAGCTATTATACCCCATTGGTCAAAAAAGGTCAATTTTTTAATTTGATCAAATCCTAGATTGGATTCTTATTTAGTACCGAACAAGCGGTCACCAGCATCTCCAAGACCTGGAACGATGTATCCATTTTCGTTCAAGCGTTCATCCAAAGCTGCTGTGAAAATTTCAACATCAGGATGTGCTGCATTAAGAGCTTCAACCCCTTCTGGTGCTGCAACTAGGCAGACAAATTTAATGTTTGAAGCGCCACGTTTTTTGAGGGAATCAACAGCAAGGATAGCTGAACCACCTGTCGCAAGCATTGGGTCAACAACAAAGATTTGACGTTGGTCGATATCTTCTGGTAATTTTACCAAGTATTCAACAGGTTGAAGAGTTTCTTCATCACGGTACATACCGATATGTCCAACCTTAGCAGCTGGAACCAAGCTCAAGAGACCGTCAACCATACCGATACCAGCGCGCAAGATTGGTACGATTGCTAATTTTTTACCTGTCAATTGTTTTTGAACGGTTTTAGTAATTGGTGTTTCAATTTCCACATCTTCAAGCGGAAGATCACGAAGCACTTCATAGCCCATCAACATAGCGATTTCATCAACTAATTCACGAAATGCTTTAGTAGAAGTGTCTGTGCGACGCAAGATTGACAATTTATGTTGGATTAGTGGATGATCGATAACTTCAATTTTTCCCATTTTCTGAATTCCTTCTTTCAATTTATTCTTCTTATTATATCAAAAAATGGTTTAAAAATCCTTCTAAACCATCTTTTTTTTAATTTTTAAATCAAGTTAGCTTCTTGAAGAGCTGCTTGTACTGTCTCAAGTGGTAAATGGGTCAACTCTGTCCCTTTTTCACGATAGAGATACTGGGCGTAGTCGTCCATACGGTACTGATTAATATAAACGACACGTTCACAACCTACCTGAAGCAATTGCTTGGTACAGTTGAGGCATGGAAAATGAGTAACGTAAGCTGTAAAGCCTTTAGGAACTCCACGTTCGGCTCCTTGCAGTATAGCATTTACCTCTGCATGAAGAGTGCGGACACAGTGGCCTTCAATCACCAGACAGTCATGATCTATACAATGCTCTGTTCCTGATACAGAACCATTATAGCCTGTTGAAATCACCTTGTTATCCTTGACTAAAACAGCTCCTACCTTAGCGCGTTTACAGGTTGAACGATTGGCAATCAATAGAGCTTGAGCAGCAAAATACTCATCCCAAGCCAGTCTTTTTTCTGTCATATCTTCTCTCCTCTTGGTTTATTTTTTGAAAAATGGTAGGCGTAAATCTGCAATTTTTTCAGCAGGAACCTTCATTCCATCCTTGATCCACTTAAGCAAAACTGATACGATGGCAGAACTCCAAAAAGAATGCAGGTAAGAGCTGACTCCTTTTGATTTTCCATAGTATTTTTCTAAAAATTCTTGCATGGCTTGCACAAAGATTTTTTCCAAGTGGTAGTCCAAGGCAAGCTGAATAACCTTAGCCTCTTTCTTGGCTTCTCTAAAGAGGCGAACCCAAACCAGATAGAGGTCCGTTTTAACATCGTAATGACTCAATTGCTCCATAATGTTATGGACGCTTCGTTTAAAGACACTTTCTAAAATCTCTTCTTTGGAGTCATAGTTTCGATAAAAGGCTGCACGGGAAACACCAGCACGTTTGACCAACTCAGAAATGCTAATCTTTGTCAATTCCTTTTTCTCCAAAAGTTGCAAGAGAGCTGTTTCGATAGCTTCTCTGGTCAGTAAATTGGATTCTTGATTGGATTTTCTGAGATTTTCAAGTGAATTTTCAGAAATTCTTCGTTCGGCCATAACACTTCCTTTCTACTTGTGACAACAGAGTGACGAGACTTTTGTTTTAAGCACTTTCATGATATAATTGTAGAAAAAGACAGAACCTTTGTCAATGTATAAGTGACAAAGATGGAGAATTTCTATGA
>CAURIB010000058.1:0-9553 GCA_963524795.1 uncultured Streptococcus sp. | reverse complement strand
GCTTTTTTACAGCTAGTACAACTTGAGACTGTATAAATTTTGATCATGTACCTACCCCTTTCGCTACATGTTACTATCAGTTTAGACTATTATACCATAAAAAACATCGGACTTGCGACCTATTTTTAAAAAAATTTAACTTTTTTAGCAATTTTTGAACTTTTTTCTTGACAAAACACGAACTATAACCATTCTTTATATTTCTTAATGTAAAATTTCTTAATAACTGTGACGCTAAACATATACAAGAAAATAATACAGATTAAGAACACGAAGTAAGGAAGTCCTAAGGGTGCTAGACGAAGGATATTTACCAGTGGTCCATAAGGTAGACTGGTTACGAAAAAGGCTGCAACCAATGTCATCAAAATCACAAGCCAAGCTGGTCTGCTTTGTAGAAAAGGAACTTTTGCTGTACGAAGCATATGGATAACCATAGTTTGAGACCACATTGATTCGATGAACCATCCTGTTTGGAACAAGATAATAAACTGAAGGGCAGATTCAGATCCATGAACATAATGATGACCTGTCACCAAAGGAACAATGATAAAGTAGAGGAAGATAAAGGTCAAAATATCAAAGACAGATGAGATTGGTCCCATCCAAACCATAAATCGCGTAATGGATTTTGCTTCCCATGTATGGGGTTGTTTAAGGAAGTCTTGATCCACATTATCAAATGGCAATGCCACACAAGACAAATCATAGACCAGGTTTAGGACAATGAGATGAACAGGGGCCATTGGTAGAAATGGCAAGAAAATACTCGCAACAAGGAGTGAGAAGATATTCCCAAAGTTTGAACTGACGGTCATCTTGATGTACTTGGTCATGTTGGCGTAGACCTTACGGCCCTCAACGATACCAGTTTCAAGAACCATGAGATCCTTGTCTAGCAAAATAACATCCGCAGTTTCCTTGGCGATATCAACTGCTGTATCCACAGAAATACCGACATCTGCCACCTTCATGGATGGAGCGTCGTTGATCCCATCTCCCATATAACCAACGGCATGACCATTTTTCTTTAACTGTAGAATGATACGGGCTTTTTGGTCAGGAGACAATTTGGCAAATACTGTTACACTTTCAACCGCTTCTGCCAATTCTTGATCTGTCATTTGGTCAATGTCAGCCCCTAAGAGCATATGCTCAACGTCCAAACCAACCTTTTCACAAATGGCTTGGGTTACTTTTTCGTTATCCCCAGTTAAAATTTTTGTTTTGACACCATGCTCAAGCAGAGCTTGAATAGCTGGTGCTGCAGATGGTTTTGGTGGATCCAAGAAGGCAAGGTAACCCGTAAGGATCATGTCACTTTCATCAGTCACAGCATAAGCATAATCTTCACGTAGACCTGACTTGTAACCAACACCTAAGACACGCAAACCTTGACGGTTTAATTGACCAACTTCTGCTAATACTTCTTGGCGAATGTCTTCGGTTAGGGGAATGATTTCTCCACGATATTCCACATGAGTCGAAATGGTCAACATTTCTTCTAAAGCGCCTTTGGTAACCATGCTAACGACATTGCTGTCGTCTTTGACGATGACACTCATGCGTCTGCGTTCAAAGTCAAAAGGCAGTTCATCAATCTTTTGGAAGATTTTATCCAAATCTTGTAGAATAGCGTGTTCTTTGGATTCTTTTTCAGTTCTACTGATAATGGCACGGTCCATCAAGTTTTTCAAACCTGTTTGGAAATGTGAATTTAGATAAGCTCTTCTTAAGACTGCCATGTCCAAATCACCATGGATATCCAAAGGGTATTCTAAGACAATCTCATCTTGCGTTAGAGTTCCAGTTTTGTCCGTACATAGGATATCGATTGCTCCTAAGTCCTGGATAGCATTGAGTTTTTTGATGACCACCTTTTCCTTGGCCATAATAATGGAACCTTTGGCCAAACTAGCTGTGATAATCATTGGAAGCATTTCTGGTGTAAGTCCGACACCAACGCTCAAGGCAAAGACTCCAGCCTCTAGCCAGTCTCCATCAGTCAACCCATTTGCGAAAAACACGATCGGAACCATGACAAGCATCAAGCGGATCAAGAGCCAAGAAATGCTGTTCATTTCACGTTCAAAAGAAGTTGGCTCATCATAGGTGTTGAGAGTTTGCTCAATAGCTCCCATCATGGTGTCATCACCAACAGCGAGAACCATAGCTGTAGCACTTCCTGAGATAACGTTTGTCCCCATGAATGCCAAGGATTCTGCTTCTAAAAGACTCTCTACATTTTGATTAGTAGCTTTATTTAAAGCAAGCTTTTCGACTGCATCGCTTTCTCCAGTCAAACCTGACTGTTGAACGAAAAAGTCGCGGGATTCAAATAAGATAACATCTGCTGGAATCATATCTCCAGCACTCAATTTCACGAGATCTCCTACAACCAAGTCATCGATTGGTAACTCTTGTTCAAGACCATCACGAATAACAGTTGCTGTATTGACAATCATTTTTGAAAGATTGGTTGTTGCCTTGTCGCTCCGCAATTCTTGGACAAAACGGATGCCTCCTGAAATCAAAACCAAGACAACGATAATGATAGAAGTCGTTGGATCCTCTTGACCAGGTTTGGCAAGCCAGACGTTTGTAACGAGAGAGATAAAGGCAATCACAAGCAAAATGATTGTGAAAGGATTGATAATGGACTCATAAATTTTCTTAAAGATGGAATCCTCTTGACCCTTGGTGATGGTGTTTTCCCCATATAGGTCACGATTTTCTTCGACTTGTTCTGAATCTAAGCCTTTTAGACTTGTATGGTAAAAAGCTAGACTCTCTTTAAATGGAGTTTGAATAGCTGCTGCTAGTCTTTCTTTTGTAGTTTTCATTGGTTTCTCCTATCTGTATGAATGGTGATTTCATACACAGGAACCAATCACTTTATAAGGACAAAACGACACAAATCAGCGATTGGCTGTGTATGTGCGGTTCTGGATGATCGTCAATTTGCATCGTTTGTCTCCTTTCTTTGTTCTAAAATAGCAGAAAATCCTGCCATAAAATGGCAGGACTAAAAAACTTATTATCTGTTTTCGTTCAAGCTTTAACTCCATAGGGCAATGTAATGAGCTTAGTCTTGACCTTCGCGACCAGGACTGTTGACCAACGAGTAGTGTCTCCACTGCTTTGCGGTAGTCATCCGTATCCCTATGGTAGCCTCACCTACCGTTTTCGCCTTTCAGTATAAACCTTTAACTAGTAAAAGTCAACGATTTATCTCATTTTTCTTAGATAATAATCAATTCCTTTGGTGCAAGGGTTAATAACTCACAACTTGTATCTGTAATCAGGATATCATCTTCGATACGAACCCCGTATTTGCCTTCAATATAAATACCCGGTTCATCAGTCAAGACCATACCCGATTTAATAACTTCTGTAGAGGTTTGGCTAAAGTAAGGTTCTTCGTGGATATCGAGTCCGATACCATGCCCGATACCGTGTGTAAAGTATTCTCCATAGCCTGCTTCCACAATAATATCACGAGGAATTTTATCAAAGTCACGGAAACCTAATCCATCCTTAGCTTGGTCAATCAGAGCTTGGTTAGCCTTCAAAACAGTGTTGTAGATTTCTGCTTGTTCGTCGCTGACATGACCTAGGTAGATGGTACGTGTCATATCACTGACATAGTGGTCATAAAGACACCCAAAGTCCATAGTGATTGCTTCGCCTAGTTCTACTGGCTTGTGCATTGGGTGGGCATGGGGTTTAGAAGAGTTGATCCCACTAGCTAGAATCGTGTCAAAAGACAAACCAGCAGCGCCTAATTCACGCATACGGAAGTCCAGGAAGTTGGCAATTTCAATTTCTGTCTTCCCTGGCTTGATAAAGTCAAGAGCATCGTGGAAAGCTTGGTCTGAGATGGAACAAGCCTTACGAATAGTCGCAATCTCTGTCTCATCCTTAATCATACGAAGGGCTTCAACAAACTGAGTTTGTGGAACTAGTTCCAAACCTTCAAAAGCAGCTTGCATACGGTGGTAATAAGAAACTGAAATTTCATCTTCAAAACCGATGCGAGAAAGACCCATATCTTTTGCGATCTTTGCGATAGTTGCCAACTCATCACGCTCTGCAAAAATCTCAAAACCTGTTACTTCTTGCTTAGCAGCTATAATATAGCGAGCATCTGTCACCAAGACCTGACGGTTACGACTGATAAAGACTGTTCCATTTGAGCCCCAAAATCCTGTCAAATAGTAGACATTTTTAAGGTTGTTGATAATGATTCCATCTAGTTCTTTTTCTTGCATTTTATCGAGAAATGCTTGCACACGTTTATTCATGATGTAACTTTCCTTTCAAATACTGTCCTGTATAGCTAGCTTCATTAGCAGCTACTTCCTCTGGAGTTCCTGTTGCAATGATGGTACCACCACCAACACCGCCTTCTGGGCCTAGGTCGATAATATGGTCTGCTGTTTTGATAACATCCAGATTGTGCTCGATGACGAGAACTGTATTACCATCATCGACAAAGCGGGACAAAACGGTGAGTAGACGAGCGATGTCCTCAGTATGCAAACCAGTTGTCGGTTCATCTAAAATGTAGAAAGACTTCCCTGTTGAGCGTTTATGGAGCTCGCTAGCCAACTTCATACGTTGCGCTTCTCCACCAGAAAGAGTTGTGGCTGGTTGTCCTAAGGTCACATAACCTAGACCTACATCCTTGATTGTCTGGAGTTTGCGTTGAATTTTCGGAATGTGTTTGAAAAATTCTACCGCATCGTTGACGGTCATATCCAAGACTTGCGAGATATTCTTTTCCTTGTAATGAACTTCCAGGGTTTCGCTATTGTAACGAGTCCCATGGCAAACTTCACAAGCCACGTATACATCTGGCAAGAAGTGCATTTCAATCTTGATAATCCCGTCACCCGAGCAGGCCTCACAGCGCCCACCCTTGACATTAAAACTGAAACGCCCCTTCTTATAGCCACGAATCTTGGCTTCATTTGTCTGAGCAAAGAGGTCTCGAATGTCATCAAAGACACCTGTATAGGTCGCAGGGTTGGACCTCGGTGTTCGTCCGATTGGACTTTGGTCAATATCTATCAGACGATCGATATGCTCGATTCCTGTAATCGTCTTAAACTTACCAGGTTTGTCTGAATTGCGATTGAGCTTTTGTGCAATAGCCTTTTTGAGGATGCTGTTAATCAAGGTAGACTTCCCTGAACCAGAGACACCTGTCACTGCAATGAATTTCCCGAGTGGGAAGCGAGCGGTGATATTTTGCAAGTTGTTCTCACGCGCACCTGTCACTTCGATAAAGCGACCATTGCCTACACGGCGTTCTGACGGCACTGGAATCGCGCGTTTTCCTGATAGATACTGTCCTGTGATGGACTTGCTATTGCGAGCTACCTGCTTAGGCGTTCCTGCAGCAACAATTTCTCCACCAAAGACACCTGCTCCAGGGCCAACGTCAATCAGATAATCGGCTTCTCGCATGGTATCTTCATCGTGTTCTACCACGATCAAGGTGTTCCCCAAGTCACGCATCTTTTTCAGACTGGCAATTAGGCGGTCATTGTCCCTTTGGTGAAGACCGATGGACGGCTCATCTAGGATATAGAGAACTCCTGAGAGATTAGAACCAATCTGGGTCGCTAAGCGAATACGTTGGCTCTCCCCACCTGATAAAGTTCCCGCTGAACGAGAAAGCGTTAGATAGTTAAGCCCGACATTATTGAGGAAGGTCAAGCGATCCTTGATTTCCTTGAGGATTGGACGAGCGATAATAGCTTCATTTTCAGATAGGGTTAGCTGTTCAATAACTTCCAAATGATCTGCGATGGAGAGGTCTGAAATTTCTCCGATATGAGGACCTTTCTCTCCTCCTACACGAACAGATAAGGCTTGGTCATTGAGACGATAACCGTGACAGGTCTCACAAGTTAGCTCGTTCATATAAAGACGCATCTGAGTACGAGTGTAGTCGCTATTGGTTTCATGGTAACGACGCTTGATATTACCAAGCACTCCTTCAAATGGAATATCGATATCACGAACTCCACCGAATTCATTTTCATAGTGGAAATGGAATTCTTTCCCATCTGAACCATAGAAAATGAGATGTTTATCCGCCTCAGACAAGTCCTCAAAAGGCCTATCCATATCCACTCCAAAAGCTGTCATAGCTTGTTCCAGCATGTTTGGATAATAGTTAGAAGAGATAGGGTTCCAAGGCGCCAAAGCGCCCTCGCGAAGAGTCTTGCTAGCATCTGGCACTACCAAGTCCGTATCAACCTCTAGCTTGATTCCCAAACCATCACACTCACTACAGGAGCCAAAGGGTGCATTGAAGGAGAAGAGACGGGGTTCTAGCTCTGGAACTGTAAAACCACAGACTGGACAAGCGTAGTGTTCTGAGAAGAGCAACTCTGAATCATCCATAGTATCAATAACGACATAACCTTCAGCGATACGGAGAGCTGCTTCAATCGAATCGAAGAGACGACTACGGATACCTTCTTTGATAATGATACGGTCTACCACCACATCAATGTTGTGTTGCTTATTCTTTTCAAGTTCAGGAACTTCAGTCACGTCGTAGACAACTCCATCGACACGGACACGGACGTAACCATCCTTTTGAATCTTTTCAATCAGCGTCTTGTGTTGCCCTTTTTTCTTACGAATGACAGGAGCCAAAATCTGCAAGCGTTGGCGTTCTGGCAATTCCAAAACCTTATCCACAATCTGCTCTACAGACGAAGCCTTGATAGCCCCATGTCCATTGATACAGTAGGGTGTCCCTACACGTGCATAGAGAAGACGTAGATAATCGTTGATTTCCGTCGTTGTTCCAACCGTCGAACGAGGATTTTTACTGGTCGTTTTCTGGTCAATGGAAATGGCAGGGCTGAGACCGTCGATAGAGTCCACATCTGGCTTTTCCATATTGCCTAAGAACTGACGAGCATAGGCTGACAGACTTTCAACGTAGCGACGTTGCCCTTCTGCATAAAGGGTATCAAAGGCTAAACTAGACTTTCCTGATCCAGATAGTCCCGTCACCACAACTAACTTGTCACGCGGAATTTCCACATCTATATTTTTTAAATTATGGGCGCGAGCCCCATGGATGACAATCTTATCTTGCATGTTACTTCTTTCTAGTCCATTGTTGCTTTCCATTATACCAAAAAAAGTGAAATTCTATTACCAAAAAAGCCGATTTTGTAGTATAATAGTACGGTGTCAAAAATCACTGAAACACGGATTAGATTAGGAAAGGATAGGAGATATGAAACAAGTCTTTCTCTCAACAACAACTGAATTTAAAGAGATCGATACGCTCCAGCCGGGCACTTGGATCAATCTCGTCAATCCTACTCAAAGCGAATCGATGGAAATCGCCTCTGCCTTTGATATTGATATCGCAGACCTCCGTGCACCACTCGATGCGGAAGAAATGTCTCGTATCACCATCGAAGATGAGTACACCTTGATTATCGTAGACGTCCCAATCACAGAGGAAAGAAATAACCAGACCTACTACGTGACCATTCCCTTGGGGATTATCATAACAGAAGAGGCTATCATCACTACCTGCTTGGAGCCACTACCACTTCTTGATGTCTTTATCAATCGTAGGCTTCGGAATTTCTATACCTTCATGCGTTCGCGCTTCATCTTCCAAATCCTCTACCGCAATGCGGAGATTTACTTGACAG
The DNA here is from genome assembly GCA_963524795.1 of uncultured Streptococcus sp. Taxonomy (GTDB): domain Bacteria; phylum Bacillota; class Bacilli; order Lactobacillales; family Streptococcaceae; genus Streptococcus. The sequence goes on along the minus strand of CAURIB010000058.1, from coordinate 1,853 downwards.
CCCTCCGTTCAATCGAACGTAAGAGTGAGCAGATCGAGAGTCAACTTCACAAATCTACTCGAAACGAAGAATTGATCGAACTCATGGAGTTGGAAAAGACCATCGTCTACTTCAAAGCTTCTCTGAAGACAAATGAGCGCGTGATTAAAAAATTGACCAGCGCAACTAGCAATATCAAGAAATACCTTGAAGACGAAGACTTACTGGAAGATACCTTGATTGAAACGCAACAGGCCATCGAGATGGCGGACATCTATGGAAACGTCCTTCACTCTATGACAGAAACCTTCGCTTCTATCATTTCAAACAACCAGAACAATATCATGAAAACCTTGGCACTTGTGACTATCGTTATGTCCATCCCGACCATGATTTTCTCAGCCTACGGAATGAACTTTAAGGATAATGAAATTCCTTTAAACGGAGAACCGCATGCTTTCTGGCTCATCGTCTTTATCGCCTTTGCTATGAGTGTTTCTCTCACTCTTTACCTCATCCATAAAAAATGGTTCTAACAGGAGTTATTATGTCACAGATTGATTTAAAAGAATTAACCAAGAAAAACCAAGAATTTATCCACATTGCAACCCAGCAATTTCTAAAGGATGGAAAAACTGACGCCGAAATCAAGGCTATCCTTGAAGAAGTCATTCCTCATATCCTTGAAGAACAACCAAAAGGTGTGACCGCTCGTTCTATCTACGGAGCACCAACTCACTGGGCTCACAGCTTTAGCGAAAAAGAGCAATACGAAAAAGAACATCCAAAGGAAAATGACGATCCAAAATTGATGATGTTGGATTCAGCCCTTTTCATTACAGGACTGTTTGCAGTAGTTAGTGCCTTGATGAGCTTCTTCTCAAACCAACCAGTGGCTTACGGTTTGGTAACACTCATCAGTGTAGGGGCCTTCGGAGGAGTTGCCTTCTACCTTCTCTACCACTTCATCTACCGCTACTACGGACCAGATACTGACCGTAGCCAACGTCCTCCATTCTGGAAATCACTTTTGGTTATGTTAGCAACCATGTTTGCCTGGGTCTTCATCCTCTTCTTGAGTAACTTCCTTCCACAAGCCATCAACATTAGTCTCCCACCTCTTGTTTTGTTGGTGATTGGAGGAGCTCTCCTTGCCCTACGTTTCTACCTCAAAAAACGTTTCAACATCAAGAGCGCAAGTGCAGGACCTGCTAGATATTAAGATAAACAATGAAAGTAGTGTGTTTTGTAGACAGACTACTTTTTTTGTAGTTCCAAATCATTTATTGATTCGTCAAAATCATAAATAGACATTTTGTCTAAATTTACTTCAATGTAAAGTCTTTCCTTAGAATCCCGAGGTTTTGTCCTTGAATCCAAGTTGTTTTTCTGTTATACTAATAAAGTAATAAGGAGAAGTATATATGACTAAACAGAGAATTAATCAAATTGTTGGTTCAATTGGTGCCTTTATCGGAATTATTGTATTTATAGCCTACATCCCCCAAATTTTTGCCAATTTACAAGGAAATAAAGCTCAACCATTCCAACCTTTATCAGCAGCTGTTTCTTGCTTAATCTGGGTCATTTATGGATGGACAAAAGAGCCTAAGAAAGACTGGATTCTAATCATTCCAAACTCGGCTGGGGTTATCCTTGGCGGACTGACCTTCCTTACTGCTCTATAAGAATGCAACTACTATAAAAAGCAACCACATCGAGCGGTTGCTTTTTTGCTTACTTTCGTGATCTAAAAGCCTTTTTCTGATTCTAATTCTTGTTGTTTCCCCTCTTCTTTTGTGATACAATAGCATCAATCTATTTCTAGGAGGATGAGATATGGTTTCTACTATTGGTATTGTTAGTTTGTCTAG
>CAURIB010000057.1:0-9628 GCA_963524795.1 uncultured Streptococcus sp. | reverse complement strand
AGGTAACGCAAAACTTTTCTACTCTTCAGACATCCATGGTGTCAGCAGGTCGTGTTTTTGCACTCATCGATGAGTCCAACTATGAACCGGTCCAAGAAAATGGCCAGGCTGAGATTCAAGAAGGGAATATCCGCTTTGAACATGTGTCCTTCTCCTATGATGGGGAGCACCAAATTCTCAACGATATTTCCTTTACTGTCAATAAAGGTGAAACCATTGCTTTTGTCGGACATACGGGATCGGGAAAATCTTCTATCATCAATGTTCTCATGCGCTTTTATGAATTCCAGTCAGGTCGGGTTCTCCTAGATGGTGTGGATATTCGAGAGTATAGTCAAGAGGAGTTGAGAAAAAACATCGGTTTGGTTCTACAGGACCCCTTCCTCTATCATGGGACCATTAAGTCCAATATCGCCATGTACCAAGATATCAGCGATGACCAAGTCAAGGCTGCAGCAGAATTTGTCGATGCAGATTCCTTCATTCAAGATCTTCCTTTAGGTTATGATGCTCCTGTATCTGAGCGTGGTTCGAGCTTTTCAACTGGTCAACGTCAGCTTCTTGCCTTTGCTAGAACTGTTGCCAGTCAACCTAAAATCTTGATTTTGGATGAGGCGACAGCCAATATCGACTCTGAAACAGAAGCTCTGGTCCAAAATTCTCTAGCTAAGATGAGACAAGGGCGGACAACCATTGCTATTGCCCATCGTCTTTCTACCATTCAAGACGCTAACTGTATCTATGTCCTTGATAAGGGACGCATCATTGAAAGCGGAACCCATGAGGAACTCTTGGCCTTGGGTGGAACCTATCATAAAATGTATAGTTTGCAGGCAGGGTCTCTTTCCTAAGGAAGAATTCCTTTAAAACGCAGATTTCTTATACCGCCTCTTTCATTTTGTGGTATAATGTAGAATGTTAATAAAGATTATATATAAAAAAACAGAGGAGAATGTGCATGCTGAAATGGGATGAACTACCTCAAGAAATGCAATTGAGCGAGGTAAAACCATACTACCAGCTTGTGTCTAGAAGAAAAGGCTCACTGATTCTCAAGCGTTGTCTAGATTTGTTTCTAGCCTTAGTCTTGTTAATCTTGACCTCACCCTTATTTCTAATTCTAAGCATTTGGATCAAGCTCGATAGCAAGGGTCCAGTTATTTACAAGCAAGTGCGGGTAACCCAGTACAACCGACATTTCAAGATTTGGAAGTTCCGGACTATGGTTACGGATGCGGACAAGAAAGGAAGTCTGGTAACTTCTGCAAATGACAGTCGTATCACAAAAGTTGGAAATTTCATTCGACGTGTTCGTTTGGATGAATTGCCACAATTGGTCAATGTCCTCAAAGGAGAGATGTCCTTTGTAGGAACACGCCCAGAAGTACCACGCTACACAGAGCAGTATAGCCCTGAAATGATGGCTACCTTGCTCTTACCTGCAGGGATTACATCGCTTGCCAGCATTAACTATAAGGACGAGGATGCCATCATCAGTCAAATGACTGCAAAAGGTATGACGGTTGACCAGGCTTATGTAGAAAGAGTCCTTCCAGAGAAAATGCACTTTAACCTAGCCTACCTACGTGATTTTAATTTCTTCGGAGATATCAAGATCATGTTCCAGACTGTAGTTGAAGTTTTAAAATAAAGTAGTCACAAGAGTGAATACAGTAAAAGGAGTAAATCAATGACAAAGTATAATATTCCATTTTCACCACCCGATATTACCGAAGCTGAAATTGCTGAAGTAGCTGATACCCTTCGTTCTGGTTGGATCACAACAGGTCCAAAGACAAAAGAACTAGAGCGTCGTCTCTCCGTCTATACTCAAACGCCTAAGACAGTCTGCCTCAACTCTGCAACAGCAGCTCTTGAATTGATCTTGCGCGTGCTTGAAGTAGGGCCTGGTGATGAAGTTATCGTTCCAGCTATGACCTATACAGCATCATGTAGCGTCATCACTCACGTAGGTGCGACACCAGTGATGGTTGATATCCAAGATGATACCTTTGAAATGGACTACGACAAGCTTGAGCAAGCAATTACTGAGAAGACAAAGGTTATCATCCCAGTAGAACTTGCAGGGATTATCTGTGACTATGACCGTTTGTTCCAAGTTGTTGAGAAGAAACGTAACCTCTTTACAGCTACTAGCAAGTGGCAAAAGGCTTTTAACCGTATTGTGATTGTCTCTGATAGTGCTCATGCTTTGGGTTCAACCTATAAAGGACAACCAGCTGGTTCCATTGCAGACTTTACATCATTCTCTTTCCACGCAGTCAAGAATTTTACAACTGCTGAGGGCGGAAGTGCGACTTGGAAAGTTAATCCAGCGATTGACGATGAAGAAATGTATAAAGAATTCCAGATTCTTTCCCTTCATGGTCAAACAAAGGATGCCCTTGCCAAGATGCAACTGGGTTCATGGGAATACGATATCGTTACACCGGCCTACAAGTGCAATATGACGGATATCATGGCTTCGATTGGTTTGGTACAATTGGATCGTTACCCAGCTTTGCTACAACGTCGTAAGGACATCGTGGACCGCTATGATCGTGGTTTTGTGGGTACTCGTATTCATCCATTGGCGCATGAGACAGATACAGTAGAATCTTGTCGTCACCTCTACATTACCCATGTAGAAGGAGCAAGTCTCGAACAACGCAACCAAATCATTCAAGAATTGGCCAAGGCAGGAATTGCAAGTAATGTTCACTACAAACCGCTTCCTCTTTTGACAGCCTATAAGGATCTAGGATTTGACATGGCTGATTATCCACGAGCTTATGCTTTCTTTGTAAATGAAATTACACTACCACTTCACACGAAATTAACGGATGAAGAAGTAGATTATATCATCGAAACTTTTGTCAGAGTTTCTGAAGAAGTTCTAGGCGCTTCAGAAAAATAATTAAAAAAATTAGTAAAAAATTAGTGAAAACGGTTGACAAAGAAAAAACAATAACATATAATTAACTCAACAAATCAGAAAAGTAATTATTTCTGATCTTCAGGGAGCCTGTGGTTACTGTGAACAGGTGGTTGGAACTAGTGAAATTGGGCTGATTTGAAAAAATGAATTTGAAACAATGAAAATTCGGTAGGCACACCTTATAGTGCAACTTGTTGTTAGACAAGGCAGAGATGTAAAGGGGATATTCTCTTTACAAATGAGGTGGTACCGCGTTACAAACGCCCTCACATGGAAGTGAATTCCGTGTGTGGGCTTTTTCTATCCGTTATTTTGTTTGTCTTTTATTAGGGAGTTAACTGAGAGTAATATTCAAGTTTCACTTGTTCTTTTAGTAAAGGCTGAAATGGTCCCCCAGACCATTTCACTACCAAAAGCAAATAAAAAGCCGGATTCATACAGAAGGAGGAATATTTTATGACAACTAAAGGATATTTTGGACAATTTGGTGGTAGTTTTGTACCAGAACCAATTCAGGTTTTACTAGATGAATTGGAAATGACTTTTGAAAAATACAAGGATGATCCAGAGTTTTTAGCTGAGTTTCGCCATTACTTGAAGGATTATTCAGGTCGCGAAACACCGCTCTATTTTGCAGAAAGTTTGACAGAGCACCTAGGTGGAGCTAAGATTTATCTCAAGCGCGAAGATCTGAATCACCTTGGATCTCACAAACTTAATAATGTTTTGGGTCAAATCCTTCTAGCTAAACGCATGGGTAAAAAACGTGTCATTGCCGAAACAGGAGCTGGCCAGCACGGTGTTGCGACTGCAGCGGCTGCAGCCAAGTTTGGTATGGCCTGTGATGTCTACATGGGGGCAGAAGATGTGGAGCGTCAACGTCTCAATGTCTTCCGCATGGAGATGATGGGAGCAACCGTTCACGCAGTTGAAACAGGGACTCGTACCCTCAAAGATGCTGTTGATGCAGCCTTTGGAGCATGGATGAATGACCTTGAAGCCTTTTATGTTCTGGGATCTGCTGTGGGACCTCACCCATATCCAACCATTGTCCATGAGTTCCAAAAGGTCATAAGTGAAGAATCACGTCGTCAAATCTTGGAAAAAGAAGGACGACTGCCAGACTACGTTATTGCCTGTGTGGGCGGTGGTTCTAATGCCATCGGAGCTTTTTCACAGTATGTAGCTGATGAAGAAGTAAAATTGGTTGGGGTAGAAGCTGCTGGTCACGGTTTAGATACCGACAAACACGCAGCAACTATGACTAAGGGTAGTGTTGGTATTGTTGATGGAATGAAGACCTATGCAGTCTTTAAGGAAGACGGAGAGCTCGCGCCAGTTTACTCTATCTCAGCAGGCTTGGACTATCCAGGGGTTGGACCAGAACATGCCTTCTTTAAAGACTCTGGTCGTGTAGAGTATGTTGCAGCGACAGACGAAGAAGCTGTCCAAGCCTTGCTTTTATTAAGCAAAACAGAAGGAATCATCCCTGCAATTGAAAGCTCACATGCTATCGCTGAAGCAGTCAAACGCGCACCAAAACTAAGTAAAGATGAGATTATCATCATCAATGTCTCTGGTCGTGGAGACAAGGACGTAGCTGCCATTGCAGACTACCTTGAAGCAAAAAAATAAAAGATGGAAAATATACAGAGATTTCTCTCACAGAGAGCTTGTGGTTGCTGAAAACAAGCAGAGAAAGCTGTAAGGTTGGGTCCATCTGAAATGAGAGAAGAAAACATAATTCTCAAGGGAGTGCCCTTTATCGCACAACCTGTTACAGGAGCTATCTGAGACAGGAATGAGAGATAGGAGAAATCCTATAATTGAGGTGGTACCGCGAATTTCGTCCTCACGCAAGTTATTTTGCGTGGGGATTTTTTGTAGAATCAACACTGAATTTAAGAAGAACTGAAAGGGAGATTACAATGGAACGAATCATTCATGGAGATGTTTTATCACCAATCTTGGCTTATATGCGCTTAAACGGAAAACACAAGGTCATACTTGAAAGTATCCCAAGAGAAAAGGAAAATGCTCGTTTTTCTATCTTGGCCTATAATCCAGTTTTTGAAATTAAGTTCGAGAATGGAGTTCTTTATCAAAATGGTCAGGTGATTGATCGAGACCCCTTGGATTTCCTTTACGAGGTGACTTATAAGAGCCAGCACCATTCAGAACTACCCTTTGGTGGTGGAGCTATTGGCTTTGTTGGCTACGATATGATTTCTCTCTACGAAGAGATTGGCCAGCTCCCTGAGGATACGATTGGGACGCCAGATATGCATTTCTTCGTATATGAGAGTTATATAGTTTTTGACCATAAGAAAGAAAAAATTCATATCATAGAGGATGCTCTCTACAGTGAACGTAGTAATGAAGAACTAGAAGTAGCTTTAGATCAGGTTTTAGAAGAGTTGAAAATCCCTGCTTCAAATGAATTTGAAGACTTGGATCTATCTCCTCTGGACTTCAAACCGCATATCGCTCCTCAGAAATTTGAAGAAATGGTAGAAACAGCTCGCGATTTGATTCGCAACGGAGATATGTTTCAATGTGTACTCAGCCAGCGCTTCTCCGCTGAGGTAACTGGAAATCCTTTTGACTTCTACAGAAATCTCCGAGTAACCAATCCATCAAATTACCTCTACTTTTATGATTTTGGAGATTATCAAATTATCGGTGCCAGTCCTGAGAGCTTGGTTTCCGTCAAGAATGGTATCGTGACAACCAATCCAATTGCAGGTACGCGACCTAGAGGCACTAATGACGAGGAAGATGCAGCACTTGCAAGTGATCTACTTTCTGATGAAAAGGAAACGGCAGAACACCGAATGTTGGTGGATTTGGGACGAAATGATATCGGTAGAATTGCTGAAACAGCAAGTGTCCAAGTAACTAAGTATATGGAAGTGGAACTTTTCCGTTATGTCATGCATTTGACCAGCGTGGTTAAAGGACGTTTGTTAGCAGAATTAACTGCTATGGAGGCCTTGAAGGTGACTCTTCCGGCAGGAACAGTATCGGGAGCACCAAAGATTCGGGCCATGAAACGCATCTATGAACTAGAAACAGAGAAGCGAGGCGTATATGCAGGAGCTATCGGTTACTTATCAGCAACTGGAGACATGGATTTTGCCATTGCTATTCGAACCATGATTCTTAAAAATAAAACAGCCTACGTACAGGCTGGTGCAGGAATTGTTTTTGATTCCATCGCTCAGAACGAATACCAAGAAACGATTAACAAAGCTAAATCTATGACAAGAATGGGAGAACTAAGACCATGATTTTATTGATTGACAATTATGATTCATTTACCTATAACCTGGCTCAATATATCGGGAATTTCGCAGAAGTTCAGGTTTTGAGAAATGATGATCCAAACCTTTATGAAGAAGCTACAAAGGCAGATGGACTGGTCTTTTCTCCTGGACCAGGTTGGCCAGCTGATGCTGGGAAAATGGAAGAAATGATTCGTGATTTTGCTGGTAAGAAACCTATTCTAGGGATTTGTTTGGGGCACCAAGCCATTGCAGAAGTCTTTGGTGGTAAGTTGGGCTTGGCTCCTAAAGTTATGCACGGTAAACAAAGTCAAATCCGATTTGAGACTCCATCCGTTCTCTATCAAGGGATTGAGGACAATCGTCCAGTCATGCGTTACCACAGTATTTTAATTGAAGAGATGCCAGAAGAGTTTGAAGTGACAGCTCGCTCGACAGATGACCAAGCTATTATGGGTATTCAACACAAAACCTTGCCGATTTATGGCTTGCAGTATCATCCAGAAAGTATTGGAACGCCAGATGGCCTATCTTCTATTCAGAATTTTATCGAGAAAGTTGTAAAGTGAGGAACACAAAATGAAAGAAATTATTGAAAAATTAGCCAATTTTGAAGATCTATCAAGTGTTGAAATGACAGATGTGATCGAACGAATCGTGACAGGGCGAGTGACAGAAGCGCAAATCGCTTCTCTACTGTTAGCCCTTAAGATGAAGGGAGAAACACCTGAAGAAAGAACAGCCCTCGCTCAAGTTATGAGAGGACATGCTCAACACATTCCAACCAACATTCAAGATGCTATGGATAACTGTGGTACAGGTGGAGATAAGTCATTTAGCTTCAACATTTCTACAACTGCAGCCTTTGTCTTGGCAGGTGGTGGCATCCACATGGCTAAACATGGAAATCGCTCTATTTCTTCTAAATCTGGTTCAGCAGATGTCTTGCAAGCTTTGGGAATCAATATTGACCTCAAGCCAGCACAATTAGGTAAAGTATTTGATCAAACAGGAATTGTCTTTCTCTTTGCCAAAAACATGCACCCAGCTATGAAATATATCATGCCGGCACGCTTGGAATTGGGAATTCCAACCATCATGAATTTGACAGGTCCACTCATTCACCCAATGGTCTTGGAAACACAGCTTCTAGGAATCAGTCGTCCTGAACTTCTGGAAAGTACTGCTCAGGTTTTGAAAAACATGGGTCGCAAACGTGCTATCGTAGTAGCTGGTCCAGAAGGATTAGATGAGGCTGGTTTGAATGGTACTACCAGCATTGCCCTTCTTGAAAATGGAGAAATCACTTTGTCAACCTTTACTCCAGAAGATTTGGGAATGGAACGCATTGCCATTGAGGACATTCGTGGTGGAAATGCTCATGAGAATGCAGCCATCCTTGTTAGCGTTCTTAATAATGAACCAAGTCCATTCCTGGAAACAACAGTCTTAAATGCAGGCCTAGGATTCTACGCCAATGGTAAAGCAGACAGTATCAAGGACGGAGTTGAAATGGCACGTCAAGTAATTGCAAGTGGTAAGGCTCTTGAAAAACTTAGACTATTACAGGAGTACCAAAAATGAGTCAGGAATTTTTATCACGTATCTTAGAACAGAAGGCGCGTGAAGTTGAAAAGATGGAGCGAGAGGAGCTTCAGCCCTTGCGTGAAAGCTATCGCTTAGCTGAATATTTGAAAAACCATCAGGACCGTTTGCAAATCATTGCAGAGGTCAAGAAGGCAAGTCCAAGTATGGGTAATATCAATCTGGATGTGGATATCGTTCAACAGGCCCAGACTTACGAGGCTAACGGCGCTGTTATGATTTCTGTTCTGACAGACGAGGTTTTCTTTAAAGGTCATTTGGATTATCTTCGTGAGATTTCTAGTCAGGTACAGATTCCGACGCTGAACAAGGATTTTATTATCGATGAAAAGCAAATCATCCGTGCTCGCAATGCAGGTGCGACAGTTATCTTGCTCATCGTGGCAGCCTTGTCAGAAGAACGTCTCAAGGAACTTTACGACTACGCGACAGAGCTTGGTCTGGAAGTGTTAGTGGAAACTCATAATTTGGGGGAACTGGAAGTTGCTCACCGCCTTGGAGCTCAAATTATCGGTGTTAACAATCGTAATTTGACAACCTTTGAAGTTGATTTACAGACTAGCGTAGACTTGGCACAATACTTCAAGGACGATTGCGTCTACATTTCCGAATCTGCTATTTTTACAGAGGAGGATGCAAAACGTGTTGCACCATACTTTAACGGAATTTTGGTAGGGACAGCTCTCATGCAGGCAGAAGATGTGGCCCAGAGAATCAAGGAGTTGCAGATTGACAAAGGTTAAAATTTGTGGACTAGTGACCAAAGAAGCGGTGGGAACAGCCGTTTCAGCAGGGACGGATTACATCGGTTTTGTCTTTGCACCCAGTAAAAGACAGGTGAGCTTGGAACAGGCTGCTGAGCTGGCAAAGCCTATTCCTGCAGATGTCAAAAAGGTTGGTGTATTTGTTTCACCAAGTCGGGTAGAACTGCTAGAAGCGATCGACAAGGTTAGCTTGGACTTGGTACAGATTCACGGTCAGGTGGCGGATGATTTGTTTACTGATCTTCCTTGTACCAGCATTCAGGCTGTTCAGGTGGATGGCGAGGATCATGTACCCCATTCTCAGGCAGACTATCTACTCTTTGATGCCCCTGTGGCAGGGAGTGGTCAGACCTTTGATTGGGGACAACTGGATACGACAGGACTAGTTCAGCCCTTCTTTATCGCAGGTGGCCTTAATGAAGACAATGTAGTAAAAGCAATTCAACACTTTACTCCCTATGCAGTAGATGTATCGAGTGGAGTGGAGACAGATGGACAAAAAGATCATGAAAAGATTAGAAGATTTATAGAGAGGGTAAAGCATGGCATATCAGGAACCAAATAAAGATGGATTTTACGGAAAATTCGGCGGACGTTTTGTCCCAGAAACATTGATGACAGCAGTTTTAGAGTTGGAGAAGGCCTATCGTGAAAGTCAGGCAGATCCAAGTTTCCAAGAGGAATTAAACCAACTCTTACGCCAGTACGTGGGACGTGAAACTCCCCTTTACTACGCAAAAAACTTGACCCAACATATCGGCGGAGCCAAGATTTACCTCAAACGTGAAGACCTTAACCATACAGGTGCCCACAAGATTAACAATGCCCTAGGACAAGTTTTGCTTGCCAAACGCATGGGTAAAAAGAAAATTATCGCAGAAACAGGTGCTGGTCAGCACGGTGTGGCAACTGCAACTGCTGCAGCCCTCTTTAACATGGAATGTACCATCTATATGGGTGAAGAGGATGTTAAACGTCAAGCCCTCAATGTCTTTCGTATGGAGCTTTTGGGAGCTAAGGTTGAGGCAGTGACAGAC
>CAURIB010000056.1:0-9631 GCA_963524795.1 uncultured Streptococcus sp. | reverse complement strand
TTTTTCTGTTAAGATAAGACTATATTCTATTTTGGAGGAAATATCATGAAAAAAATCGTTAAATATTCATCACTTGCTGCCCTAGGGCTTGTAGCCGCAGGTGTATTGGTAGCTTGCTCAGGCGGTGAAAAGAAAGATGCTGCATCTGGTGAAGCAACATCTAGTAAAAAAGAAATTATCGTTGTAACCAATGCTACACCAAAACCATTCAACTATGAAGAAAATGGCGAATTGACTGGTTACGAGATTGAAGTGGTTCGCGCTATCTTTAAAGATTCTGACAAGTATACTGTCAAGTTTGAGAAGACAGAGTGGTCAGGTGTTTTTGCAGGACTTGATGCTGATCGTTACCAAATGGCTGTTAGCAACATCAGCTACACTAAAGAACGTGCTGAAAAATACCTTTATGCAGCTCCAACTGCTAAAAACCCTAACGTTCTTGTAGTGAAAAAAGATGACTCTAGCATCAAATCGTTTGATGATATCGGTGGAAAATCAACAGAAGTTGTTCAAGGAACAACATCTGCTAAACAGCTAGAAGACTACAACAAACAACACTCAGATAACCCAACTATCCTTAACTACGTTAAAGGGGACTTCCAACAAATCATGGTACGTTTGAGTGATGGCCGATTTGACTACAAGATTTTTGATAAAATCGGTGTAGAGACAGTCATCAAGGACCAAGGTTTGGATAACTTGAAAGTTATCGAACTTCCAAGCGACCAACAACCTTACGTATACCCACTTCTTGCCAAAGGTCAAGATGAGTTGAAGGCATTTGTGGACAAACGCATCCAAGAATTATATAAAGATGGAACCCTTGAAAAGCTATCTCAACAGTTCTTTGGTGGTTCTTATCTGCCAGCAGAAGCTGATATTAAATAAGTTTGTAAATCATCCATTCTCTCGTAGGTGGATGATTTTGCAACTTTTAGACATATAGTTTCAAACTATATGTCTGCCTATCTAATAACAATTTGCGAAATCAAATAAAGTGTGAGATACTATTACAGTATTATTTTTAAAGGAGAACGAATCATGAAAATTAAAAAATGGTTAGGCGTAGCAGCTATCGCTACAGTAGCAGGCCTTGCACTTGCAGCTTGCGGAAATTCGGACAAGAAAGCAGACAACACAACTACAGTTAAAATCGCAACTGTTAACCGTAGTGGTTCAGAAGAAGCACGTTGGGATAAAGTCCAAGAATTGGTTGAAAAAGACGGAATTAAATTGGAATTCACAGAGTTTACAGACTACTCACAACCAAACAAAGCAACTGCTGATGGTGAAGTTGACTTGAACGCTTTCCAACACTACAACTTCTTAAACAACTGGAACAAAGAAAACGGGAAAGACCTTGTTGCGATTGCAGATACGTACATCTCACCAATCCGTCTTTACTCAGGATTGAATGGAAGTGAAAACAAGTACACTAAAGTCGAAGACATCCCAGCAAACGGAGAAATCGCTGTACCTAACGACGCTACAAACGAAAGTCGTGCCCTTTACCTTCTTCAATCAGCTGGTTTGATCAAATTGGATGTTTCAGGAACTGCACTTGCGACAATCGCAAACATCACAGAAAATCCAAAGAACTTGAAAATCACTGAATTGGACGCTAGCCAAACAGCTCGTTCATTGTCATCAGTAGATGCAGCTGTTGTAAACAACACATTCGTTACAGAAGCGAAATTGGACTACAAGAAAGCACTCTTTAAAGAGCAAGCTGATGAAAACTCAAAACAATGGTACAACATCATCGTTGCGAAAAAAGATTGGGAATCATCACCTAAAGCTGATGCAATCAAGAAAATTATCGCAGCTTACCACACTGATGAAGTGAAAAAAGTCATCGAAGAAACTTCAGACGGCTTGGATCAACCAGTTTGGTAATAAACACAGGGAGGTGGGAGAGATTTTTTCCACCTCTTGCTTTTATATAGAGCCTCAAGCAAATGAATCCCACTTGTATTGATTCTAAAGGTACAAGTCCTAGTAGAAAGGTAGAGAGAAAATGGTTTTCCCTAGCCAAGAAGAACAAATTGAAAAGTTTGAAAAGGATCATGTAGCGCAACATTATTTTGAAGTTTTGCGGACGCTGATTTCTAAAAAATCTGTTTTTGCCCAGCAAGTCGGCCTGAAAGAGGTGGCTCGTTATCTAGGTGAGATTTTTAAACGTGTTGGTGCAGAAGTTGAGATTGATGAGAGCTACACAGCACCTTTTGTGATGGCACATTTCAAGAGTTCACGACCAGATGCTAAGACCATCATTTTCTACAACCACTATGATACGGTACCAGCTGATGGTGATCAAGTTTGGACCGAGGATCCTTTTACTCTTTCTGTTCGCGATGGTATTATGTATGGACGCGGGGTTGATGATGACAAGGGGCATATCACTGCACGACTCAGTGCGCTGAGAAAATACATGCAAGATCATGACGATCTCCCTGTTAACATCAGCTTTATCATGGAAGGTGCAGAGGAGTCAGCCTCTGTTGACTTGGACAAATACCTAGAAAAGCACGCAGATAAGCTACGAGGCGCTGACTTGTTAGTCTGGGAACAGGGAACCAAAAATGCCTTGGAGCAATTAGAAATCTCAGGTGGTAATAAGGGAATTGTGACCTTTGATGCCAAGGTTAAGAGTGCTGATGTGGATATTCATTCTAGCTATGGTGGAGTCATCGAATCAGCTCCATGGTATCTCATTCAAGCTTTGACTAGTCTTCGCGCTGCCGACGGCCGTATCTTGGTAGAAGGCTTGTACGATGATGTGCAGGAACCAAACGAACGAGAGTTAGCCTTGGTTGAAACCTATGCCCAACGCAATCCAGGGGAAATCAGCCAGATTTATGGCTTGGAATTGCCACTTTTACAAGAGGAACGTACCGCCTTTCTAAAACGTTTCTTTTTCGAGCCAGCTCTTAATATCGAAGGGATCCAGTCTGGTTATCAAGGTCAAGGAGTTAAAACGATTCTACCAGCAGAGGCTAGTGCCAAGTTAGAAGTTCGTTTGGTTCCTGGCCTAGAACCCCATGATGTTCTGGAGAAAATCCGGAAACAACTAGACAAAAACGGCTTTGATAAGGTAGAATTGTACTATACCTTGGGTGAGATGAGCTATCGGAGCGATATGAGTGCGCCAGCCATTCTCAATGTGATCGAGTTGGCTAAGAAGTTCTATCCACAGGGCGTTTCAGTCTTGCCGACTACAGCTGGGACAGGACCTATGCATACGGTCTTTGATGCTTTAGAAGTACCTATGGTTGCCTTTGGTCTTGGAAATGCTAATAGCCGAGACCATGGTGGAGATGAAAACGTGCGAATCGCCGATTATTACACCCATATTGAATTAGTAGAGGAGCTGATTAGAAGCTATGAGTAGAGATATTATCAAGTTAGATCAGATCGATGTGACTTTTCACCAAAAGAAGAGAACTATCACAGCGGTCAAGGATGTGACCATTCACATCCAAGAAGGGGATATCTACGGAATCGTTGGATATTCTGGAGCAGGGAAATCAACCCTAGTTCGTGTTATTAACCTCTTGCAAAAGCCATCTGCAGGCAAAATTACCATTGATGACGATGTGATTTTTGATGGCAAAGTGACCTTGACGGCCGAGCAGTTGCGTCGTAAACGTCAAGATATCGGAATGATTTTCCAGCATTTTAACCTGATGAGCCAAAAGACAGCAGAGGAGAATGTAGCCTTTGCCCTAAAACACTCTGGACTCAGCAAGGAAGAAAAGAAGGCTAAAGTAGCTAAGTTGTTGGACTTGGTTGGCTTGGCAGACCGTGCTGAAAACTACCCTTCACAATTATCTGGAGGGCAAAAACAGCGTGTGGCCATTGCGCGTGCTTTGGCAAATGATCCAAAAATCTTGATTTCAGACGAATCAACTTCTGCCCTTGATCCTAAGACAACCAAGCAGATTTTGGCCTTGTTGCAAGATTTGAACCAAAAATTAGGCTTGACTGTTGTCTTGATTACGCATGAAATGCAGATTGTCAAAGATATTGCCAATCGTGTGGCAGTCATGCAGGATGGTCATTTAATTGAGGAGGGTAGTGTCCTTGAAATCTTCTCAGATCCTAAACAACCTTTGACTCAAGACTTTATCTCAACAGCGACAGGTATTGATGAAGCTATGGTCAAGATTGAGAAGCAAGAAATTGTGGAACACCTATCTGAAAACAGTCTCTTGGTGCAACTCAAGTACGCAGGCGCTTCAACAGACGAGCCACTTTTGAATGAATTGTATAAGCACTACCAAGTGACGGCCAATATCCTCTATGGAAACATCGAAATTTTGGATGGTACTCCTGTTGGTGAGCTAGTAGTTGTCTTGTCAGGAGAAAAAGAAGCTTTGGAAGGTGCCCAGGCAGCTATCCGTGAGGCTGGAGTACAACTAAAAGTATTGAAGGGAGGACAGTAAGATGTCAGAGTTGATTCAAACATACTTACCAAACGTCTATAAGATGGGCTGGTCAGGTCAGGCAGGCTGGGGGACAGCAATCTACTTGACACTTTATATGACGGTTCTTTCCTTTATCATCGGAGGTTTCTTAGGACTGGTTGCAGGGCTTTTCCTTGTCTTGACAGCTCCAGGTGGGGTCTTGGAAAATAAAGTTGTTTTCTGGATTTTGGATAAGATTACCTCTATTTTCCGTGCGGTACCATTTATCATTCTCTTGGCAGTCTTGTCACCCTTCTCTCATCTAATCGTAGGAACAAGCATTGGTCCGAATGCGGCTATCGTACCCCTATCTTTTGCAGTCTTTGCCTTCTTTGCCCGTCAGGTGCAGGTTGTCTTGGCTGAGCTAGATGGTGGTGTCATTGAGGCGGCTCAAGCTAGCGGAGCGACATTCTGGGATATCGTAGGTGTTTACCTATCAGAAGGTCTTCCAGACTTGATCCGCGTGACGACTGTAACCTTGATTTCACTAGTCGGTGAAACAGCCATGGCGGGAGCGGTCGGAGCAGGTGGTATTGGTAACGTAGCTATCGCCTATGGATTTAACCGTTACAATCATGATGTGACTATTCTTGCGACCCTCATCATTATCTTGATTATCTTTACGATTCAGTTCTTGGGAGACTTCTTGACCAAGAAATTAAGTCATAAATAAAAAAAGAGCCAGCTGGCTCTTTTTTATGATGTTTTATGTGGTAATTTTTTGCTCAATGCTTGTCCGATTAGGGCGCCAAGTAAAGCGCCGATGAGAACACTTGTGATGAAGAGGAGGATATTAGCAGGATTCGGTGCAACCATAATGCGATCGATATAGTCCTGAGATTTTCCACGAGCGACTAGAGTTGCGATATAGGCTTGAGGGGTCAACCACATGAGTAGGATGGGACCAGTAGTACCAAAGGCAAAAACTAGGAAGGAAAGAAGGTTTTTAACCTTGTCCTTGTAATGTCCTAGGTGAGCGATACCATCTGCTGCAAGACCGCAGATAATTCCTGGCAGAAAGGCTCCAGCACCATGCTTGCTCCCGAGGAAAAATAGAGAAATTACAAGTCCAATCGTAGTAATCGCTCCAAAACGAGGCACTTTTGCTAAAAGGATCATATAGACGCTACCACCCACAAGAGCAGAAAAGGCAGGGGCGTAAAACATATTTCCAGTGTGGTCGACAAGGTTCCCTAGTAGAACCCCCACTCCGATACAGAGAAAGTAGACAAGAGCAGCTACAAGGGTTGTCAAGATATTCTTTTTCATAAGTTCTCCTTCGTATATCTGATGTTATTCATTGTATCATGCCTGGCTCAGATTGTAAATGCTGGCTTGGAACTAGTATTTATTAGGAAATGTGGTAAAATAGGAAAAAATAAAAGACGAGTGGTAAGAGTATGAAGAATTTAGGAAAAGTTTTTAAAGAGTTAAGGGAGTCCAGAAAAATCTCTTTGAGAAAAGCAACAGGTGGACGCTTTTCAGCATCCTTATTGTCGCGTTTTGAAAATGGTCAGAGTGAAATATCTGCTCCAAAGTTAATCACAGCTTTGGAGAATATTCATGCGAGTATGGAAGAATTGTTATTTTTGGCGAGAGGTTTTCATCAGGATGCCTATTCTGAATTTAGAAACAGGATGTTTGAGGCTATCGATCCCAAAGATTTAACATCCCTGAATACTCTCTATCAGAGAGAATATCAACAACTTCCTTTTTCAAAGGATAAACAGCAACACATTCTCAATGCTATTTTGATAAAATCCTATATGAAAGCTATTGATGAGACGGTTACATTGACCTCTGAGGAAGAAAGAGTCCTACATGATTATCTATTTTCTGTTGAAATTTGGGGGCTCTATGAACTTTCGTTCTTTTCTTCCTGCTCTCCTCTATTATCAGTCCAGCTTTTGACAAAGTATACTCGGGAAATGTTGCGGAAGTCAGATTTCTTGCAAGGAGTTGGGAAAAATCGGAATATGATGCACACCTTGCTCCTCAATGGTTTTATGGCCTGTATTGAAGTTGATGATTTTACCAATGCCCTCTATTTCAAAAAACAAATTGAACAGAACTTCTTTGAAGAAAATGAAACCTATTTTCGAATAGTCTACCTATGGGCAGAAGGTTTGCTTGATAGTAAGCAAGGAAGAGTAGAGGAAGGGCAGAGAAAGATGGAGGATGCTATTCGTATTTTTGAGATTATTGATTGTAGCAGATCTGCTGACTATTATAGAAGTGCCATGGAGTGTTGAATATCTGCAACTAGATAAAATAACTTGAAACGATAGGACTGTGAAGATACTTATTAGCATTAGACAAATTCTATCGTTTTCGTTATCAGTTTAGTCTGTTGCATATATTCAAAAATGTCTTCTCGAGGGATTCTTGATGCTATACTAGAGCTACCATAAAAGTAGTATGTGAGAAAGAGAGGAATCTATATGAAACTATTACTAAGAAATCAAGCTTACAGAGTTTTGAGTTTATCACGATTTTTCAATGCTTTTGGAGCTTCCATTTTTAATTTAGTGTTTGTGGTCTATGCCTCGACTTTGCCAGAGGCTTCTGTTGCCGTTGCCATGGCGAATGTTGTGATGATGCTTCCAACTCTTTTTACAGTTTTTGTGGGAATTCGGGCAGATTATACCAAGGACAAGGTCAAATGGATGACCTATGTCGGTTTATTTCAGGCGGTTTTATTTTTTCTAGCAGCCCTAGTTGTTCAGCAAGCTAGTTTCTTTGCCTTTTCGACCCTTTGTCTCATCAATGTCATTAGTGATGTAGCTAGTGATTTTGCGGGTGGCTTGCGAATGCCTTTCGTTAAAGAAAAGGTAGCAGAGCAAGATTTGATGGAGGCTTACTCATTTTCCCAGTTTATTACCTATATTTCTGCTATTGGTGGCCAAGTTTTTGGAGTTTGGCTATTAGGGGTGTCAACACAGAACTTTTCGATCGTAGCGGGAATCAATGCCATATTTTTCCTAGTGTCAGCTCTCATTCTCTTTTTAGGAAGGGCTGAATTAAGCTTATCAACTCCACTTGGTGATAGTAAATCACTGAAAAATGAGAAGCTTTCTATCAAAGAGCAGTTCCTAACAATTTACCGAAATTTACGTCTTGTTTTTCTTAAAAGTGGACAGAAAAACTTTGGTTTTATGCTCTTTGCTATCTTGATTATCAATGCTTTGGGTGGTGCCTTAGGTGGTATCTATAACATCTTCCTTTTAAATCATTCCTTACTGAATTTTTCCTACAAGGATGCCTTGTTTATCTTACAATTGATTACCTTATTAGCAGTTATCATCAGTAGCCTTACTGGAAATGATTATTTTGGGAAGCAATCTTTGCCTAAATTGATGATGTGGGTTACATTAGGAGCCAGTCTAGTTGGTCTATCTAATTTGTTAAACCAAGTCTTGCTCGGGATGCTTTTCGTCTTTTTTACCATGTATATCTCTGGTAAAATTTCTCCAAAGATTAGTGCCATGTTGCTGAAAAATCTCGCTCCGGAGGTTCTCTCTCGCACCAGTAATTTTTTGGGTTTGTTGTTTACTCTATCTATACCAGTGGGGACAGCCTGTTTTTCACTGGTGGCAGTATGGGATATACAGGTAACATGGGCTCTGTTTGTTGGGCTTTCCTTGCTTGCAATTCTCCTAGCTAGTCTTAATCTCAAAAATGAAATTTAGGTGTTAGTCTTCTTTTCACACTGTCCCAATCCTCTCATTTATGGTAAAATAGGACTATTAAGTTAGAAAGAGGATTCCCTATGAAATTACAAAAACCAAAAGGAACGCAGGATATTTTACCTGCTGAGTCTGCCAAGTGGCAGTACGTTGAAGGCTTTGCGCGTGAAATCTTCAAACGCTATAACTACGCAGAAGTACGTACCCCTATTTTTGAGCACTACGAGGTCATCAGTCGTTCTGTTGGGGACACAACCGATATCGTAACCAAGGAAATGTATGACTTTTACGACAAGGGTGACCGCCACATCACTCTCCGTCCAGAAGGAACAGCTCCAGTCGTTCGTTCTTATGTGGAAAACAAACTCTTCGCACCGGAAGTCCAAAAGCCAAGCAAGTTCTACTACATGGGCCCTATGTTCCGTTATGAGCGTCCACAGGCAGGGCGTTTGCGCCAGTTCCACCAGATTGGGGTTGAGTGCTTTGGCTCTAGCAATCCAGCTACCGATGTGGAAACAATCGCTATGGCAGCCCATTTCTTGAAAGAAATCGGCATCCAAGGTGTCAAGTTGCACCTCAACACTCTTGGAAATCCTGAGAGCCGCGCGGCCTATCGCCAAGCCTTGATTGACTATTTGACACCGCTCAAGGAGACCTTGTCTAAGGATAGCCAGCGTCGCTTGGAGGAAAATCCTCTTCGTGTCTTGGACTCTAAGGAAAAAGAAGACAAGGTGGCAGTGGAGAATGCGCCTTCTATCTTGGACTTCCTTGATGAAGAAAGCCAAGCTCACTTTGATGCTGTTCGTCAGATGTTGAAAAACCTCGGAGTAGACTACATCATCGATACCAGCATGGTGCGTGGTTTGGACTACTATAACCACACGATTTTTGAGTTTATCACAGAAATCGAGGGCAATGAATTGACAGTCTGTGCAGGTGGTCGCTACGATGGCTTGGTTGCTTACTTTGGTGGTCCTGAGACTGCTGGATTTGGTTTTGGACTTGGTGTAGAGCGTCTGCTTCTCATCCTTGAAAAGCAAGGTGTGGACCTCCCTATTGAAAATGCCCTTGATGTTTATATCGCGGTCTTGGGTGAAGGAGCAAATCTTAAAGCCTTGGAGTTGGTACAAGCATTGCGCCAACAAGGCTTCAAAGCAGAGCGTGATTACCTCAACCGTAAACTCAAAGCCCAGTTCAAGTCAGCCGAGGCATTTGGTGCTAAGACTATTATCGTCTTAGGTGAGAGCGAAGTTGAAAGTGGTCTAGTAAAGGTCAAGAACAACCAAATTCGAGAAGATTCAAGCAGCTCCATTTACAGCAATTTACGAAAAGAAGTACAAATCTCACTTCAAGAAATTAGCCAAAACTTCTCAGAAACCTTTGAAAAACTAGGATTTTAATAGCAGATAAACTGGTCAGGATCTTACTCCTGACCTTTTTCTTTTGCAAAATGACAAAAATCTTAAACTTTTTGACAAA
>CAURIB010000055.1:0-9876 GCA_963524795.1 uncultured Streptococcus sp. | reverse complement strand
TTCATCCTGAAAAGCAGACCTTTGAAGCGGTCAAGGATTTAACTTTTGAAGTTCCAAAAGGGCAGATTTTAGGATTTATCGGGGCAAATGGTGCTGGGAAGTCAACCACCATCAAAATGCTGACAGGAATTTTGAAGCCCACATCTGGCTATTGTCGGATTAACGGCAAGATTCCACAGGATAATCGACAAGATTATGTCAAGGATATTGGAGTCGTTTTCGGACAACGTACCCAGCTATGGTGGGATTTGGCACTGCAAGAGACCTACACGGTTTTGAAAGAAATCTATGATGTACCGGACTCGCTTTTCCATAAGCGCATGGACTTTTTGAATGAAGTTTTGGATTTGAAGGAATTTATAAAGGATCCTGTGCGGACTCTTTCACTGGGTCAACGGATGCGGGCGGATATTGCGGCTTCCTTGCTTCACAATCCCAAAGTTCTCTTTTTAGATGAGCCGACCATTGGTTTGGATGTGTCGGTCAAGGATAACATTCGCCGGGCTATTACTCAAATCAATCAAGAGGAAGAAACAACTATTCTCTTGACCACTCACGATCTGAGTGACATTGAGCAACTCTGTGATCGGATTTTTATGATTGACAAGGGGCAAGAGATTTTTGATGGAACGGTGAGCCAGCTCAAGGAGACCTTTGGCAAGATGAAGACTCTTTCCTTTGAACTGCTACCAGGTCAAAGTCATCTCCTTTCTCACTATGAAGGTTTTTCGGATATGTCCATTGATAGACAAGGAAACAACCTGACTATTGAATTTGATAGTTCCCGCTACCAGTCAGCTGATATTATCAAGCAAACCTTATCTGATTTTGAAGTCCGTGATTTGAAGATGGTAGATACGGATATTGAGGATATTATCCGTCGCTTCTATCGGAAGGAGCTCTAAGATGGTCAAATTGTGGAGACGTTATAAACCCTTTATCAATGCAGGTGTTCAGGAGTTGATTACCTATCGAGTCAACTTTATTCTCTATCGGATCGGCGATGTCATGGGGGCTTTTGTGGCCTTTTATCTCTGGAAGGCTGTCTTTGATTCCTCCCGGGAGCCTTTGATTCAGGGCTTCAGTATGGCGGATATCACCCTCTACATCATCATGAGTTTTGTAACCAATCTTTTGACCAGGTCTGATAGCTCCTTTATGATTGGTGATGAGGTCAAGGATGGTTCCATTATCATGCGCTTGTTGCGACCAGTCCATTTTGCGGCCTCTTATCTTTTCACCGAACTTGGCTCCAAGTGGTTGATTTTTATCTCTGTTGGACTGCCATTTTTAAGTGTCATTGTTTTGATGAAAATCTTATCTGGGCAAGGTATTGTAGAAGTGCTGGGATTAACTGTCCTTTATCTCTTTAGCTTAACTCTGGCTTATCTGATTAACTTTTTCTTTAATATCTGCTTTGGATTTTCAGCCTTTGTATTTAAAAATTTATGGGGATCCAATCTCCTCAAGACTTCAATAGTGGCCTTTATGTCTGGAAGTTTAATTCCCTTGGCTTTCTTTCCGAAAATCGTTTCAGATATTCTGTCCTTCTTGCCTTTTTCATCCTTAATTTACACTCCGGTCATGATTATTGTTGGGAAATACGATGCCAGTCAGATTCTTCAAGCACTTTTGCTTCAGTTTTTCTGGCTTATAGTGATGGTGGGCTTGTCTCAGTTGATTTGGAAACGAGTCCAGTCATTCATCACTATTCAGGGAGGTTAGTATGAAAAAATATCAACGCATGCATCTGATTTTTATCAGACAATACATCAAGCAAATCATGGAATACAAGGTGGATTTTGTAGTTGGTGTCTTGGGAGTCTTTCTGACTCAAGGATTGAACCTCTTGTTTCTCAATGTCATCTTTCAACACATCCCCTCACTAGAAGGTTGGACCTTTCAAGAGATTG
This sequence comes from uncultured Streptococcus sp., assembly GCA_963524795.1. Lineage (GTDB taxonomy): Bacteria > Bacillota > Bacilli > Lactobacillales > Streptococcaceae > Streptococcus. The sequence goes on along the minus strand of CAURIB010000055.1, from coordinate 7,963 downwards.
CCTTTATCTATGGATTTTCCTTAATTCCAAAGGGATTAGATCATCTCTTTTTTGACAATCTCTGGGCTTTAGGTCAACGACTAGTTCGAAAAGGGGAATTTGACAAGTATCTGACTCGTCCTATCAATCCTCTCTTTCACATCCTCGTTGAGACCTTTCAGATTGATGCCTTGGGTGAACTTTTGGTCGGTGGAATCTTACTAGCGACAACGGCGACTAGCATTGCTTGGACTCTTCCAAAATTCCTGATTTTTCTAGTTTGTATTCCTTTTGCGACCTTGATCTATACTTCCTTGAAAATTGCAACAGCCAGCATCGCTTTTTGGACCAAGCAGTCAGGTGCCATGATTTACATTTTCTATATGTTTAATGATTTTGCCAAGTACCCGATTTCCATTTACAATTCGCTCCTTCGTTGGTTAATTAGCTTTATTGTGCCTTTCGCCTTTACGGCCTACTATCCTGCCAGCTATTTCTTGCAGGACAAGGATGTCTTCTTTAATATTGGTGGTTTGATTCTGATTTCCCTTGTTTTCTTTATCATTTCCCTCAAACTTTGGGACAGGGGATTAGACGCTTACGAAAGTGCAGGTTCGTAAGAGATAAGATAGGATGAGATTTAAAAATTAAGTATGTTACAAACAACCGTTGAAAATTATTGCGGTTGTTTTTGCATGTTTATTAACGTATAAATTCTATCCATACCCCTTTTTGCGATTTTGGTAGTTATTCCAGTTGATTGCTACTATTTTTGATGGTATGAACGTGCTTATCATGTATCTCAGTTAAGTACGAAACTTTTGACTAATACTCTTCGAAAATCTCTTCAAACCACGTCAACGTTGCCTTGCCGTATATATGTGACTGACTTCGTCAGTCTTATCTGCAACCTCAAAACAGTGTTTTGAGCAGCCTGCGGCTAGTTTCCTAGTTTGCTCTTTGATTTTCATTGAGTACTAATTTCATTTTTAATATGTGTTAAAAAATAAATTAATGCGTGTTAATTTTTCTTGACTTAAATTTTTTTAATTGATATACTATTTTCAGAGAGCTAACAATTATATATAAATGTACTACTCTATTTCCTAGATAATACTTAGTAAAACTTTTTATAACAAAGGCTAGCAAAGTTAAAGTTTTCTATCTATCGGAAGTTAAATAAATATGTAAGGAATTAAAATGAAAAAAAGTACAGTATTGTCACTAACTGCAGCTGCAGTTATTTTAGCAGCATATGTCCCTAATGAGGTAGTCTTAGCAGACACATCTAGCTCTGAAGATGCTTTAAATATCTCTGATACAGAAAAAGTAGTAGATAAACAAAAAGAAAACAAAGAAAAACTTGAAGATGTTCATAATGCTATAGAAACTTCAAAGGATACTGAAGAAAAGAAAACAACGGTTATTGAGAAAAAAGAAGTTGTTAGTAAAAATCCTGAGATAGATAACAAAACTAGCAATGAAGAAGCAACAATCAAAGAAGATTCCAATCAATCCCAAGGAGATAAAGCGGACTCGTCTGCAAGTAAAGACCCAGAAAGTCCCAAAAAAGAGGAGAAACTTGTCTATATTGCTGAATTTAAAGATAAAGAATCTGGAGAAAAAGCAATCAAGGAATTATCCAATCTTAAGGATACAAAAGTTTTATATACTTATGATACAGTTTTTAACGGTAGTGCTATTGAAACAACCAAATCTAATCTGGACAAAATTAAACTAATAGAAGGTATCTCATCGGTTGAACGATCACAAAAAGTCCAGCCAATGATGAATCATGCTAGAAAGGAAATTGGAGTTGAAGAGGCAATCGATTACCTAAAATCTATCAATGCTCCATTTGGTAAAAATTTTGATGGTAGAGGTATGGTCATTTCAAATATCGATACCGGGACAGATTATAGGCATAAGGCCATGAGGATTGATGATGATGCTAAAAACTCAATGAAATTTAAAAAAGAAGACTTAAAAGGTACTGATAAAAATTTCTGGTTGAGTGATAAAATCCCTCATGCGTTCAATTATTATAATGGTGGTAAGATTACTGTAGAAAAAGCTGATGATGGAAGCGATTATTTTGATCCACATGGGATGCATATTGCAGGGATTCTTGCGGGAAATGATACTGAAAAAGATATCAAAAATTTTAACGGAATAGATGGAATTGCTCCTAATGCACAGATTTTCTCTTATAAAATGTACTCTGACGCTGGATCTGGCTTTGCAGGGGATGAAACAATGTTTCATGCTATTGAAGATTCAATCAAACACAATGTCGATGTTGTTTCGGTATCATCTGGCTTTACAGGAACAGGTCTTGTAGGTGAGAAATATTGGGAAGCTATTAGAGCGTTAAGAAAAGCAGGCATTCCAATGGTTGTAGCTACGGGTAACTATGCGACTTCTGCTTCAAGTTCTTCATGGGATTTAGTGGCAAATAATAATCTGAAAATGACCGACACTGGAAATGTAACGCGAACTGCAGCACATGAAGATGCGATAGCGGTCGCTTCTGCTAAAAATCAGACAGTTGAGTTTGATAAAGTCAACATAGGTGGAGAAAATTTTAAATACAGAAATATAGGGGCCTTTTTCGATAAGAATAAAATCACAACAAATGAAGACGGTTCAAAAGCTCCTAGTAAATTAAACTTTGTATATATAGGCAAGGGTCAAGACAAAGATTTAATAGGATTGGATCTTAAGGGCAAAATTGCAGTAATGGATCGAATTTATACCAAGGATTTAAAAGATGCTTTTAAAAGAGCAACGGATAAGGGCGCACGCGCCATTATGGTTGTAAATACTGTCAATTACTACAATAGAGATAATTGGACAGAGCTTCCAGCCATGGGATATGAAGCGGATGAAGGGACTAAAAGTCAAGTATTTTCAATTTCAGGAGATGATGGTGTAAAGCTATGGAACATGATTAATCCTGATAAAAAAACTGAGGTTAAAAGAAATAATAAGGAAGATTTTAAAGATAAATTGGAGCAATACTATCCAATTGATATGGCCAGCTATAATTCTAATAAACCGAATGTAGGTGACGAAAAAGAAATTGACTTTAAGTTTGCACCTGACACAGACAAAGAATTGTATAAAGAAGATGTCATAGTTCCAGCAGGATCCACATCTTGGGGACCGAGAACAGATTTGCTTTTAAAACCTGATGTCTCAGCACCAGGTAAAAATATTAAATCCACTCTCAATGTCATTAATGGGAAATCAACTTATGGTTATATGTCAGGGACTAGTATGGCAACTCCAATCGTGGCAGCTTCTACTGTTTTGATTAGACCAAAGTTAAAGGAAATGCTTGAAAGACCTGTCTTGAAAAATCTTGAGGGAGATGACAAAATAGATCTTACAAGTCTTACAAAAATTGCCCTACAAAATACTGCACGGCCTATGATGGATGCGACTTCTTGGAAAGAAAAAAGTCAATACTTTGCATCACCTAGACAACAGGGAGCAGGGCTAATTAATGTTGCCAATGCATTGAGGAATGAAGTTGTAGCTACTTTTAAAAACACGGATTCTAAAGGTTTGGTAAACTCTTATGGTTCTGTTTCTCTTAAAGAAATAAAAGGAGATAAAAAATACTTTACAATTAAGCTTCACAATACATCAAATAGACCTTTAACCTTTAAAGCTTCAGCATCAGCGGTAACTACAGATGCTCTAACTGATAGACTCAAACTGGATGAAACATACAAAGATGAAAAATCTCCAGATGGTAAGCAAATTGTTCCAGAAATCCACCCAGAAAAAATCAAAGGAGCAAATATCACATTTGAGCATGACACTTTCACTATAGCCCCAAATTCTAGCTTTGATTTAAATGCGGTTATAAATGTTGGGGAGGCTAAAAATAAAAATAAATTTGTAGAATCATTTATTCATTTTGAGTCAGTGGAAGAAATGGAAGCTCTAAACTCCAATGGTAAGAAAACAAATTTCCAACCTTCTTTATCGATGCCTCTAATGGGATTTGCTGGGGATTGGAACAAGGAACCAATCCTTGATAAATGGGCCTGGGAAGAGGGTTCAAAATCAAAAACAATGGAAGGTTATGATGATGATGGTAAACCAAAAATTCCAGGAACCTTAAATAAGGGAATTGGTGGAGAGCATGGTATAGATAAATTTAATCCAGCAGGAGTTATCCAAAATAGAAAAGATAAAAATACAACATCCCTAGATCAAAATCCAGAATTATTTGCTTTCAATAACGAAGGGATCAACGCACCATCATCAAGTGGTTCTAATATTGCTAAAATTTATCCTTTAGATTCAAATGGAAATCCTCAAGATGCTCAACTTGAAAGAGGATTAACACCTTCTCCACTTGTATTAAGAAGTGCAGAAGAAGGATTGATTTCAATAGTAAATACAAATAAAGAGGGAGAAAATCAAAGAGACTTAAAAGTCATTTCGAGAGAACACTTTATTAAAGGAATTTTAAACTCTAAGAGAAATGATGCAAAGGGAATCAAATCTTCTAAGCTAAAAGTTTGGGGCGACTTGAAATGGGATGGACTCATCTATAACCCTAGAGGTAGAGAAGAAAATGCACCAGAAAGCAAGGATACCAAAGATCCAGCTACTAGGATAAGAGGTCAATTTGAACCGATTGCAGAAGGTCAATATTTCTATAAATTTAAATATAGATTAACTAAAGATTACCCATGGCAGGTTTCCTATATTCCTGTAAAAATTGATAACACAGCCCCTAAGATTGTTTCGGTTGATTTTTCAAATCCTGAAAAAATTAAGCTGATCACAAAGGATACTTATCACAAGGTAAAAGATCAATACAAGAATGAAACTCTATTTGCGAGAGATCAAAAAGAACATCCTGAAAAATTTGACGAGATTGCAAACGAAGTTTGGTATGCTGGCGCCGCTCTGGTTAATGAAGATGGAGAAGTTGAGAAAAATCTTGAAGTAACTTACGCAGGTGAGGGTCAAGGAAGAAATAGGAAACTTGACAAAGACGGAAATACCATTTATGAAATTAATGGTGCAGGAGATTTAAGAGGAAAAATCATTGAAGTCATTGCACTAGATGGCTCTAGCAATTTCACAAAGATTCATAGAATTAAATTTGCTGATCATGCTGATGCAAAGGGGATGATTTCCTATTATCTAGTAGATCCTGATCAAGATTCATCTAAATACCAAAAACTTGGTGAGATTGCCGAATCTAAATTTAAAAATTTAGAAAATAGAAAAGAGGATAGTCTTAAAAAAGATACAACTGAAGTAGAACATCATCAAGACAATGAAGAGTCTATCGAAGAAAAATCTAGCTTTACTATCAATAAAGCTATTTCAACAATTAGAGATTTTGAAAGCAAAGACTTAAAGAAACTCATTAAAAAGAGATTTAGAGAAGTTGATGACTTTACAAGTGAAACTGGTAAGAGAACAGAGGAATACGATTATAAATACGATGATAAGGGAAATATCATTGCTTATGACGATGGTAGTGCCTTACAATATGAAACTGAAAAGCTTGACGAAATCAAATCAAAAATTTATGGTGCTTTAAGCCCGTCTAAAGATGGACACTTTGAAATTCTTGGAAAGATAAGTAATGTTTCTAAAAATGCCAAGGTATATTATGGAAATAATTATAAATCTATAGAAATCAAAACGACCAAGTATGATTCACATTCAAAAACGATGACATTTGATTTATACGCTAATATTAATGATATTGTGGATGGATTAGCTTTTGCAGGAGATATGAGATTCTTTGTTAAAGATGATGATCAGATAAAAGCTGAAACTAAAATTAGAATGCCTGAAAAAAATAAGGAAACTAAAACAGAATATCCCTATGCATCAAGTTATGGGAATATAATAGAATTAGGAGAAGGTGATCTTTCAAAAAATAAACCAAACAATTTAACGGAAATGGAATCTGGTAAAATCTATTCTGATTCAGAAAAACAACAATATCTATTAAAGGATAATATCATTCTAAGAAAAGGCTATGCACTAAAAGTGACTACCTATAATCCTGGAAAAACGGATATGTTAGAAGGAAATGGAGTCTATAGCAAGGAAGATATAGCAAAAATCCAAAAGGCCAATCCTAATCTAAGAGTCCTTTCAGAAAAAATAATTTATGCTGATAGTAGAAATGTTGAAGATGGAAGAAGTATCCAATCAGTATTAATGTCGGCTTTGGACGGCTTTAACATTGTAAGGTATCAAGTGTTTACCTTTAAAATGAACGATAAAGGGGAGGCAATCGATAAAGATGGAAATCTTGTAACAGATTCTTCTAAACTTGTATTATTTGGTAAAGATGATAAAGAGTACACTGGAGAGGATAAGTCCAATGTAGAAGCTATAAAAGAAGATGGCTCTACGTTATTTATTGATGCAAAACCAGTAAATCTTTCAATGGACAAGAACTACTTTAATCCATCTAAATCTAATAAAATTTATGTACGAAATCCAGAATTCTATTTAAGAGGTAAGATTTCTGATAAGGGTGGTTTTAACTGGGAGTTGAGAGTTAATGAATCGGTTGTAGATAATTATTTAATCTACGGAGATTTACACATTGATAACACTAGAGATTTTAACATTAAGCTTAATGTTAAAGACGGTGACATCATGGACTGGGGAATGAAAGACTATAAAGCAAACGGATTCCCAGATAAAGTAACAGATATGGATGGAAATGTTTATCTTCAAACTGGCTATAGCGATTTGAATGCGAAAGCGGTTGGAGTACACTATCAATTTTTATATGATAATGTTAAACCAGAAGTAAACATTGATCCTAAGGGAAATACTAGTATTGAATATGCTGACGGAAAATCTGTTGTCTTTAACATCAATGATAAAAGAAATAATGGATTCGATGGTGAGATTCAAGACAAACATATTTATGTAAATGGAAAAGAATACAAATCATTTGATGATATTAAACAACTAACAGATAAGACACTAACCATTAAGATTGTTGTAAAAGATTTCGCAAGAAATACGACCGTAAAAGAATTCATTTTAAACAAAGATACGGGAGAGGTGAGCGAATTAAAACCTCATACGGTGACTGTGACCATTCAAAATGGAAAAGAAATGAGTTCAACGATAGTGTCGGAAGAAGATTTCATTTTACCTGCCTATAAGGGTGAATTAGAAAAAGGATATCAATTTGATGGCTGGAAAATTTCTGGTTTCGAAGGGAAAAAAGAAGCTGGCTATGTTATTAATGTATCAAAAGATACCCTTATAAAACCTGTATTCAAGAAAATAGAGGAGAAAAAGGAGGAGGAAAATAAACCTACTTTTGATGTATCCAAAAAGAAAGAAAAAACACAATCTGATTCAACTAATGATGTAAGCAGTATTGTTCCTGATAAAAACTTTGAAAATAAGAGGGAAGTCCATCTTAATGAACAAGAGAACATAGCTAATAAACATACTAACATTGATAGTAAGTCAGATACTGACCATTATGATAGGTTACCAAAAACCGGAACAGTTAGAGAAGTTCTTACACCATTCCTTGCTGGAATATTGTTTATAGTAGGTGCATTTCTTGGATTGAAGAAAAAAGATCAAGATTAAGAAAAAAGCTATAGATAAAAAAATGGTTTATGTACTGAGATCAGCTAGTGTGATGATGAAACAGTTTTGTGAAAATAGCCGTTTTTAACTCAATTAGTTAGTTTGCTTTGATAGTGATACCCTTTTTGGATTTATGAATGGACTTAGTTTAGGTAAGTAATGAATTGATTGAAAGGGTTAGTATTGACAAATATTGATCACATTGATTAGAAAATAGAGTCTACCAAAATTTAAAGGTTAATAGAGGTGATGAGACAATTTCAAGGAATTAAGTAGCGTTTGGTTACTTAATTCCTTTTTCTTTTATAAAATTTCCTACCACTTAGTCAAGGAAGGTGACCACATAGGCAAAACCTATTGTTTG
>CAURIB010000054.1:0-10234 GCA_963524795.1 uncultured Streptococcus sp. | reverse complement strand
AGAATGGTAGGAATTTTCTCACAATTTTGGTATAATAGGACTATTAGAAAATTTCGAGGAGACAAACATGTCAGTTAAGATTGCTTTACTTGGATTTGGTACAGTAGCCAGTGGTGTGCCATTCTTGCTAAAGGAAAATAGAGAAAAAATTGTTCAAGCAGCCCAGTCAGAAATTGAAGTAGCTAAAGTTTTGGTCAAAGACGATCAAGAGAAAGCCCGCTTGCTTGAAGCAGGAAATGATTTTAATTTTGTAACAAATATCGATGAAATTTTGTCAGACAAAGACATCACGATTGTTGTTGAGTTGATGGGGCGTATCGAACCTGCTAAAACCTTTATCACTCGTGCTTTAGAAGCAGGGAAACACGTCGTGACAGCTAACAAGGATCTTTTGGCAGTCCATGGTGCAGAATTGCTTGAGGTAGCCAAAGCTCACAATGTTGCCCTATACTATGAAGCAGCTGTTGCAGGAGGAATCCCAATCCTTCGTACTTTGGTTAACTCACTAGCATCAGACAAAATCACTCGTGTTCTTGGTGTTGTCAATGGAACATCTAACTTCATGATGACCAAAATGGTAGAAGAAGGCTGGCCTTATGCTGATGCCCTTGCTGAAGCTCAACGACTTGGCTTTGCTGAAAGCGACCCAACCAATGATGTGGACGGGATTGATGCAGCCTACAAGATGGTTATCCTTAGCCAGTTTGCTTTTGGGATGAATGTCAAATTTGAAGATGTAGGCCACCAAGGAATTCGCAACATCACTCCAGAAGATGTAGCAGTAGCTCAAGAGCTTGGTTATGTTGTGAAATTAGTTGGTTCTATCGAAGAAACGGCTTCTGGTATTGCTGCTGAGGTTACGCCAACCTTCCTTCCTAAAGAACACCCACTTGCAAGTGTTAACGGTGTTATGAATGCGGTCTTTGTTGAGTCCATCGGTATTGGTGAATCTATGTACTATGGACCAGGTGCAGGTCAAAAACCAACTGCAACAAGTGTTGTGGCTGATATTGCCCGTATCGTTCGTCGTCTGAATGATGGAACAATTGGAAAAGCCTTTAATGAATACAGCCGTCCAGTAGTCTTGGCTAAGCCAGAAGATGTCAAAGCTAACTACTATTTCTCAATCTTGGCTCCAGACTCAAAAGGGCAAGTCTTGAAATTGGCTGAACTCTTTAATGCAGAAGATATCTCCTTCAAGCAAATCCTTCAAGATGGTAAGCAAGAAGGCAAGGCTCGTGTTGTCATCATCACTCATAAAATCAACAAGGCGCAACTTGAAAATATTACAGCAGCTTTGAAGGGTGTAACTGAATTTGAACTTCTCAACACCTTCAAGGTTTTAGGAGACTAAGATGAAGATTATTGTACCCGCTACAAGTGCCAATGTGGGTCCTGGTTTTGATTCAGTTGGTGTAGCTGTAACCAAGTATCTAGAAATTCAGGTTTGTGAGGAACGTGAAGAATGGATGATTGAGCACCAATTGGGCAAATGGATTCCACGTGATGAACGTAATCTTTTGCTGAAGATTGCTCTACAAATTGTTCCAGATCTACAACCAAGACGTTTGAAGATGGTTAGCGATATTCCACTTGCGCGTGGACTAGGTTCTTCTAGTTCTGTCATCGTTGCAGGAATTGAATTGGCAAATCAACTAGGAAATCTCAAACTAAGCGATCACGACAAGTTGCAATTAGCGACTAAGATTGAGGGGCACCCTGATAATGTTGCACCTGCTATCTATGGAAATCTCGTCATTGCCAGCTCAGTTGAAGACCAGGTTTCAGCTGTTGTGGCGCCTTTCCCAGAGTGTGCTTTCCTAGCCTATATTCCAAACTATGAATTGCGTACTCGCGATAGTCGTGGTGTCTTGCCTAGAAAATTATCGTACAAGGAAGCTGTTGCGGCAAGTTCTATCGCCAATGTGGCTATCGCAGCTCTACTGACTGGAGATATGGTTAAAGCTGGTCAAGCTATTGAGAGTGACCTCTTCCACGAGCGTTACCGACAAGACTTGGTGCGAGAATTTGCGACCATCAAAAAAGTTGCCAAGAAAAATGGTGCTTATGCAACCTACTTGTCTGGAGCTGGTCCGACTGTCATGGTCTTGGCTGACCCTGACAAGATGCCAAAGATTAAGGCAGAGCTTGAAAAGCAACCGTTCAAAGGCAAACTTCATGATTTGCAAGTAGACAAAGAAGGCGTTCGCGTCGAAGCAAAATAAATATAGCAATAGGATGTGGAAACTCTCTATTAGAGGGCTTCCTGTCCTTTTTTTGAAAATGAAACGTGGGAACTGATACTCAATGAAAATCAAAGAGCAAACTAGGAAGCGAGCTGTAGGTTGCTCAAAGCACTGCTTTGAGGTTGTAGATAAGACTGACGATGTCAGTTACATATATCTACGGCAAGGCGAAGCTGACGTGGTTTGAATTTAGTATGAAAGGTTTCCCGTGTTTAGCGACCGATAGTTGGTCAAGGAGGATTTGAAATGGCAGAAATATATCTAGCAGGTGGCTGTTTTTGGGGATTAGAGGAATACTTTTCCCGTATTTCTGGAGTGTTGCAAACAAGTGTTGGTTACGCTAATGGTCAGGTAGAAACTACCAATTATCAATTAATCAAAGAAACAGATCATGCTGAGACTGTGCAAGTTATCTATGATGAAAAAGCAGTCTCGCTCCGTGAGATTTTACTCTATTATTTCCGAGTTATCGATCCCCTTTCTGTCAACCAACAAGGGAATGACCGTGGTCGTCAATACCGCACAGGGATTTATTACCAAGATGAAGAGGATTTGCCAAGCATCCATACGGTCGTTCGAGAACAAGAGCTTCTCATCGGTCGTAAAATAGCGGTAGAAGTGGAGAAACTCCGTCACTATATCCTGGCTGAGGACTATCACCAAGACTACCTCAAGAAAAATCCTGGTGGTTATTGCCACATTGATGTGAGGGATGCTGAAAAACCACTGATAGATGCCGCCAACTATGAAAAGCCTAGTCAGGCAACGTTACGAGAAAATTTGTCAGAAGAGTCCTACCGAGTTACCCAAGAAGCTGCCACGGAAGCTCCCTTTAGCAATGCCTACGACCAAACTTTTGAGGAAGGAATTTATGTCGATATCACGACGGGAGAGCCCCTCTTCTTTGCCAAGGACAAGTTTGCCTCAGGCTGTGGTTGGCCAAGCTTTAGTAGACCAATTTCTAAAGAGCTCATCCATTACTACAAAGACTTGAGTCATGGTATGGGACGTATCGAAGTCCGGTCACGTTCGGGTAATGCCCACTTGGGACATGTCTTTACTGATGGACCTCAGGAACTAGGAGGCTTACGCTATTGCATCAATTCTGCCTCTCTACGATTCATTGCTAAGAATGAAATGGAAGAGGCTGGTTATGGCTACCTACTTCCGTATTTGAACAAATAAAAAAGATGGTGGTTTTTCCACCTTCTTCATTTTGAAAATAGAAGGGACTTATGAAACACTTACTTTCTTACTTTAAACCCTACATTAAGGAGTCTTTCCTAGCACCTTTGTTTAAGCTGCTAGAAGCTGTTTTTGAACTCTTGGTCCCCATGGTGATAGCTGGAATTGTTGACCAATCCATCCCTCAAAAAGATCAAGGGTATCTGTGGGTGCAAATGGGCCTCCTCTTTGTGTTTGCAGTTATTGGCGTTTTGGTAGCCTTAGTTGCTCAGTTTTACTCAGCCAAGGCAGCGGTTGGATTTGCCAAGGAGTTGACCAATGACCTCTATCGTCATATTCTTTCCTTGCCCAAGGATAGTAGAGACCGTTTAACGACTTCGAGTTTGGTGACGCGTTTGACTTCAGATACCTATCAGATTCAAACGGGAATCAATCAATTCTTGCGCTTATTTTTAAGGGCTCCTATTATTGTTTTTGGTGCCATTTTTATGGCTTATCGTCTCTCGCCTGAATTGACCTTCTGGTTTTTGGTCATGGTTGCCATTTTGTCCGTTGTCATTGTCGTGTTATCACGCTTGGTCAATCCTCTCTATAGTATTTTGAGAAAGAAAACAGACCAGCTGGTTCAGGAAACACGTCAACAACTACAAGGGATGCGCGTGATTCGAGCCTTTGGTCAAGAAAAACGAGAAATCGAGAATTTCCAAGTACTCAACCAAATCTATACGGCTATCCAAATGAAAACAGGCTATTGGTCTAGCCTCTTGCCCCCTTTGACCTATTTGATCGTCAATGGGACCTTGCTGGTGATTATTTGCAATGGTTACCTTTCTATCCAAGGTGGACTCCTCAGTCAGGGTGCCTTGATTGCCTTAATCAACTATCTCCTGCAAATCTTGGTAGAGTTGATCAAACTAGCCATGCTCATTAATTCACTCAACCAGTCCTATATTTCTGCCAAGCGGATTGAAGAAGTCTTTGCAGAAAAGCCTGAAGATATACTGGCAGAAATTGCTCAAAAAGAAACTTCCTCGAACCAGTCCTTACGAGTTGAACACTTGAATTTTACCTACCCAGATGCTGCTCAACCTTCTCTGAGAGATATTTCTTTTGCTATGCAACAAGGACAAATTCTTGGAATCATTGGGGGAACTGGTTCTGGTAAGTCAACCTTGGTACAAGTCCTACTTGGGCTCTATCCGGCAGATAAGGGAAGCATTTCCCTTTATCGAGATGGACGTAGTCCTCGCGATCTTTCTGAATGGCGATCGTGGATGGCCTATGTCCCTCAAAAGGTTGAACTCTTTAAGGGGACTATCCGCTCAAACTTAACTCTGGGTATGGAAGACCCTGTCTCTGACCAAGAACTTTGGCAGGCTTTAGAAATTGCTCAAGCAAAGGATTTTGTCAGTGACAAGGAAGGTCAGCTGAATGCAGAGGTCCAAGCGGGTGGCCGTAATTTCTCAGGTGGACAAAAGCAACGCTTGTCGCTTGCCCGAGCAGTTTTACATCAAGCCCCTTTTCTCATCCTAGATGATGCGACTTCAGCCCTTGATACCATTACAGAGTCCAATCTTCTCAAAGCGATCCAAGAAAACTTGCCAAATACCAGTTTGATTTTGATTTCCCAACGGACTTCGACTTTGAAAATTGCTGATCAAATTCTTCTCTTGGAGAAAGGTCAACAATTAGCGCTTGGAAATCATGAGGAATTGATGAAGACTAGTCAAGTCTATCGTGAAATCAATGCATCCCAACATGGAAAGGAGGACTAGAATGAAAGGCAAACATGCAAGCCAAACTCTCAAACGTTTGGCAAAAGATTTAACAAGTCATCCCATCCTTCTTTTCCTAGCTTTCTTGGGAACCATTGTCCAGGTAGCCCTTTCTATTTATCTACCAATCTTGATTGGACAGGTGATCGACCAAGTCTTAGTCGATGGATCATCCCAGCTATTTTGGCAGATTTTCCTCCAGATGATTTTGGTGGTCATAGGAAATACACTAGTACAATGGGCCAATCCTCTCCTCTATAATCGACTGATTTTCTCCTACACCAAAGATTTGCGAGAGAAAATCATTGAAAAACTCCATCGTTTACCGATTGCCCTTGTAGATAGACAAGGTAGTGGGGAAATGGTCAGCCGTGTAACGACAGATATCGAGCAGTTGGCAGCTGGACTAAACATGATATTTAATCAATTTTTCATCGGAATTCTGATGATTTTGGTCAGCATCCTTGCCATGCTTCAAATTCATCTCTTGATGACGCTCTTGGTTCTGCTCTTAACACCTCTATCTATGGTCATTTCACGCTTTATTGCCAAGAGATCCTACCATCTCTTTCAAAAGCAGACTGAGACTAGGGGTATTCAAACCCAGTTGATTGAAGAATCGCTCACCCAGCAGAACATTATTCAGTCGTTTAATGCCCAGGAAGAGTTTATCGAGAGACTTCATGAGGCAAATGATAACTACGCAGGTTATTCTCAGTCAGCTATCTTTTATTCTTCGACAGTCAATCCTTCGACCCGTTTTGTCAATGCTCTCATTTATGCCCTACTAGCTGGCGTTGGAGCCTTGCGCATCATGGCAGGTTCCACTTTGACAGTTGGACGTTTGGTAACCTTTTTGAACTATGTACAGCAGTACACTAAGCCTTTTAACGATATTTCATCTGTCTTAGCCGAATTGCAAAGCGCATTGGCTTGTGCTGAACGTGTTTATGCAGTTTTAGAAAGTCCGGAGGTTACAGAAACTGGTCAGGAAGAGTTGAAGAGCGACCAAGTCAAGGGAGCTATTGCCTTTAAACATGTTTCTTTTGGTTACAATCCTGAAAAAATACTAATTAAGGATCTGTCTATTAATATCCCAGCTGGTAGCAAAGTTGCCATCGTTGGACCAACGGGCGCTGGGAAGTCTACCCTTATCAATCTCCTCATGCGTTTTTACCCGATTAACTCTGGAGATATTTTATTGGATGGTCATTCGATTTATGACTATACCCGAGCTTCTCTTCGACAGCAGTTTGGGATGGTGCTTCAAGAAACTTGGCTCAAGCAAGGGACCATTCATGACAATATTGCCTTTGGCAATCCTGATGCTAGCAGAGAACAGGTCATTGCAGCAGCCAAGGCAGCAAATGCGGATTTCTTTATCCAACAATTGCCACAGGGATATGATACCAAGCTTGAAAATGCTGGTGAATCCTTGTCTGTTGGTCAGGCTCAGCTTTTAACCATTGCCCGTGTCTTTCTAGCCATTCCAAAGATTCTTATCTTAGACGAGGCAACTTCATCCATCGATACCCGGACAGAGGTCTTGGTTCAGGATGCCTTTGCCAAACTCATGAAAGGACGGACAAGCTTCATCATTGCCCACCGTTTGTCGACCATTCAGGATGCTGATTTGATTCTTGTCTTGGTGGATGGTGATATTGTCGAGCACGGCAATCATCGGGAACTCATGGCGAGAAAAGGTAAATACTATCAAATGCAAAAAGCGGCAGCTTTTAGCCCAGAATAAATTGGAAACACTTATAATGCCAATGAACAAACGAGAAAAGTTGCCTTCGGGTGACTTTTTTGTTACAATAGCTAGAAAAATTATCCAGTAAGAATACTTATTTAGAAAAGGAGTCTATCGATGAAAGTCTTTCAGCATGTAAATATCGTGACTTGTGACCAAGATTTCCACGTTTATCTGGATGGGATTTTAGCTGTTAAAGAATCCCAAGTCGTCTATGTCGGTCAGGAAAATCAAGAGATTCTCGAGCAAGCAGAACACGTCATAGACTATCAGGGTGCCTGGATTATGCCTGGCTTGGTTAACTGCCATACCCATTCTGCCATGACAGGCTTGAGGGGCATTCGTGATGATAGCAATCTCCACGAATGGCTAGAGGACTATATCTGGCCAGCAGAAGCAGAATTCACACCAGAGATGACTACAAAGGCCGTCAAAGAGGCACTAACAGAGATGCTCCAGTCAGGAACAACAACTTTCAATGATATGTACAATCCTAATGGAGTGGATATAGCTGAGGTTTATGAGGCAGTCAAGGCATCCAAGATGCGTTGCTATTTTTCTCCAACCCTCTTTTCTTCAGATGTGGAGACGACGGCTGAAACTATAGCCAGAACTCGATCTGTTATCGAGACAATCAAAGGCTATCAAGACTCAAATCTCAAGGTGATGGTGGCTCCTCATTCGCCATACAGTTGTAGTCGAGATTTGCTGGAGTCAAGTCTTGAGCTAGCAAAAGAAGAAAACATTCCTCTTCATATCCATGTGGCTGAGACACAGGAAGAGTCAGGCATTATCCTGAAACGCTATGGCAAACGCCCATTAGCCTTTCTAGATGAGCTTGGCTATTTAGACCATAAAGCTGTCTTTGCCCATGGTGTGGAGTTAAATGAAGCAGAAATTACCCGCTTGGCAGATTCTCAAGTTGCTATTGCCCACAATCCTATCAGCAACCTCAAACTAGCCTCAGGGATTGCACCAGTCGTCCAACTTCAAAAGGCAGGAGTATCGGTTGGGATTGCGACGGACTCGGTTGCTTCTAACAATAATCTTGATATGTTTGAGGAAGGACGCACCGCAGCCCTTTTACAGAAAATGAAGAGTGGAGATGCCAGTCAATTTCCAATCGAAACTGCCCTCAAGGCACTGACCATCGAGGGTGCTAAGGTGTTGGGAATGGAAGATGAAATTGGTAGCCTAGAAGTCAGTAAGCAAGCTGATTTTCTCGTCATCCAACCCCAAGGGAAAATCCATCTTCAACCCCAAGAAAACATGCTGTCTCACCTAGTCTATGCTGTCAAATCCAGTGATATCGACGATGTTTACATTGCAGGGGAGCAAGTCGTGAGAGCTGGGAAGGTACTAACAGTAGATTTGTAAGTGATACTCTTTCTATTTTTTTAAAGCTAGGTCGGTGTTGTCTTGACCTCGTTAGCTCTAACATGTTCATTAAGTGAGTATTTATTGTCCGTAATGCTGTTGGATGCATAGAAAAAGAAGACCTTGCGAGTCTTCTTTTTGTTTAATTTGAACATTTTTGAGAGGGACTTCTATCCTCTTTTAATCTTGGAACGAACTAGATCAAGCGCATAATGAAGTGTTTTATCTTTGATAATAAAGAGAGTAATGGCGTAATAGATGCCACAAGCTGCGATTGTAGAAAGAACCATGCTAATCATCTTCATCGTAACTTCATAGCTATGAACTTGGAAGAGGGTTTTAAAAACATAATAAATTGGGATGAAACCAAGTGACACGATTGTGTAGCGAGCCAAGGTTGTAAAAATCTCTTTCAAATCCAATAGTTTGTGCTTCTGAATAAAGCTAATTTCTAGCAGTACCACGATTGATTCTGCTAGAATGGTTGTTCCAATGTAGTATTCAGGACTAAAGATATTATTGAAAAGGAGTAGTGAGTTTAGGACTACATTGACACCGCCACCGATAAAGTAGAAAGCAGTCAAACGATTTTCATGGTCATTAATAAAGATAATCTGTTTTCCAAGGATTAATTCGATGGCCCAGATAATGGTACGAAAGGCAAAGATACTTGTTACTATTCCTGCTTCTAGATATTTCTCAGAAGAGTAGATAACTGTAGCATAGGTACCCAAAATCATGATGCCAATGCTGGTTGGGATCATGAGGAAGTAAAAGAGGGATGCGCCCTGATTGACCAAATTTTTATAAGAAGTAAAATCTTTTTTTCCTAGATAATAACCAAGTCGTGGGATGCTAACGTTGATAGCTCCACTGAGGACACTAGCAATCAGCATAACGATACTGGAGGCAATGGTGTAGTAGGAGATAAAATTCTCATCAGGTCCTTTAGTGATGAACATACGGTCTAGTAAGGTATAGAGCATATTAGCATTTGCTAGAAGAAGCATGGTTAAGAGAGGTTTAGATGACTTGAGAAGTTCGATGAACTCAATCTTAACAAAGGAGACCTCTCGTTTAATCCAGAGGAAGCTGAGCAGATAGTTGATGATGGTTGTCGCACTCATGATTGTGGCATAAGGGACGATATCATCAGGTGTCTTAACGAAGGCAAAGATAGCCACTAACATTCCAATTCGGATAATCAGTGTTTTATAAAGGATAAAAGAATAGTTCTCGTAGGCTTCATTCATCCACTCGATATTCAGAAATTGGAAGAGGGCTTGAATTCCAAGGATATAGTAAAGGATTTTCAGATTGACAATACTAGTATCAAAATGAATAAAGAGGAAATAGATAGCTGTTGTCAGAATTGAAGTAATGACTGAGATATAGAACAACTTAGAAAAGACATAATTGATCTTATTCTTATCATCCTTAACCTTACTGATAGCTCGAATCCCATAATTATAAATCCCAAAGGCGGCGAGTGGAATGACAAAGCTCGACCAGGTATTGGCAGTGTTGAAGTAACCGTAATTGGATTTACTAAGAATCCGCGTTAGATAGGGATTAGTAATCAAAGGAAAAACGATATTTAAGATATTGACCAGCAAGCTAGCCAAAGCGTTAACTTTTATATTTTTCATGAAACTTTCTTTCTTACATTCTAAAATAGATACTAGTATTATATCACATTCCAACGCCATTCTTTTGATAAAATCATTTAAATCTTGTATAATAGATAGAACTGAAAGTATGAGGTTACGAACTATGAAAATGAAACAAATCAGTGATACGACTTTAAAAATCACTATGTCTTTAGAAGATTTGATGGATCGTGGAATGGAAATCGCAGACTTTCTCGTTCCACAAGAAAAAACAGAAGAGTTTTTCTA
>CAURIB010000053.1:0-10312 GCA_963524795.1 uncultured Streptococcus sp. | reverse complement strand
GTTTTATGGCAAAGAGAAAAGATTTTTCTGAACTAACCAGGGTACAAATTCCAGCAGCTCTGCATCTCATGCGTATGGGCTATACCTATCTTCCTCGCAATGGGAAGGAAATTGCAGAAAGAGATCCAGATACCAACATCCTTGTACCTGTTTTTAAGGAGCAATTCTTAAAATTTAACAACTACTTGACAGAAGATGACTTTGAAAGAGAACTAGCCAATATCAAGTTGGAACTGGGTCAAAACGACTTGGGACGGGCATTTTACAAACGAATCAGTGGAGAAACAAGCACGACCTATATTGATTGGGAGAATCCTGAAGCCAATACCTTCCATCTGGCTCTTGAAGTTACTTGCCAAAATGGTCAGGATGAATTTCGTCCGGATATCGTTATTTTTGTCAATGGTCTGCCTCTTTCTTATATCGAAGTGAAACAGCCCAATGCAATTCGTGATGGGAAGACTGGAATTCAGTCGGAGCAGGACAGAACCAGATACCGTTTTGAAAACCGTAAGTTCCGTCGTTTTAACAATATCACCCAGTTGATATCCTTATCTGATAACTTAGCGTATATCAGTGGACAAGGTCAGCAAAAACAGGGTTCTTATTACGGTTCAAACGCCTATTCAAAAACTAAATTTAATGCTTTCAAGGAAGAAAGAGTAGAAGATTTCCTTCATTCCCTTTCCCCTCTAACCGAGGACCAAATCGACTTTGTCCTAGAAGACATGAAGCGCTTTGCCCTCAAATCTCAGCCAGAGTTTACTACAAACCTAAACCCTGATACACCTTGTAATGCCTTTTTGTCTTCTTTGTACCAGAAGGAACGCTTGCTCTTTATGCTTCGTTTTGGTCTGGTCTATGTCGAAGAAGAAAGCAAGGACGGTCAGATGCAACTGCAGAAGCACGTCATGCGCTATCCGCAGTATTTTGCGACACGTGCTATCGAAGAAACGATCGCAAAAGGTGTTAAGAAGGGAGTTATCTGGCATACTCAAGGTTCAGGTAAGACTGCCTTGGCTTTCTTCAATATTCGCTATCTAACCAACTATTTCTCAAAAGAGGGAATCGTTCCTCAGTTTTACTTTGTCGTCGATCGTTTGGACTTGGCAGACCAGGCCTTTAAGGAATTCACCAAACGAGGCCTCAAGGTTAAGCGCATCAATAACCCACAAGAACTCAATAAAAAACAAGACGGCTATGATGTGGCTGTGGTTAATATCCAGAAGTTTAAGGATGATTCAGATCTGACAGACCGCTCTGGCTATGATCTCAATCGTCAAAATATCTACTTTATCGATGAAGCCCACCGTTCTTATAATGAACGAGGTTCCTACCTGCCAAATCTCTATCAGGCAGATACCAAGGCTATTAAGATTGCCTTGACAGGAACGCCCCTCATCACCTATAAGAAAGATGGCAAGACCAAGGAAAGTCATGCGACTACACGTGATATCTTTGGGGACTATATCCATAAATATTACTACAACCAGTCTATCGATGACGGCTTTACTCTACGCCTGATGCGAGAAGATATCGAGACCTCCTATAAGGACAATCTCAGAACCATCAACGAAGAGATCCAACGAGGTGACCTGTCCAAGGAAGATATCTTTGCCCATCCTCACTATGTGGAGCCTATGCTAGACTTTATCATCGAGGACTTCAATCGTGCGCGTGATTTGGTCTTTGATGACCAGACCATCGGTGGCATGATTGTCTGTGACTCGTCCAAGCAGGCGCGTGAGCTTGAAAAGCAATTGGAAGAACGTCGTCAAGCCGGCTCGACCAAGTTGACTTCGGCTCTTATCCTCCATGACGAGGGAGACAAGGAAGAGAAGAAGGACAAGGTAGACGCCTACAAGGAAGGCAAGATTGACCTTATCATTGTCTACTCCATGCTCCTGACAGGTTTTGATGCGCCTCGTCTCAAACGACTCTATCTAGGGCGCAAGATCAAGGCTCACAACCTTTTACAGACTCTAACCCGTGTCAATCGTCCCTACAAAGACTATCTCTTTGGCTATGTCATCGACTTTGCGGATATTTCCAAGGAGTTTGACAAGACCAATCGTGCCTATCTGGAAGAACTTAATCAAGAATATGATACGACCCTGACTGGGGAAAATGGTGAGGATGTTTTTGGCTCTCTCTTTGTGTCAGCAGATGAAATTTCTCAAGAGTTGAGCAAGACCGAACATATCCTCATCGGCTATCCAACGGATAATCTGGAGTTCTTCTCCCAAGCTATCAACGATATCAAGGATAAGAAGCAGTTAATCGATCTTCGTAAGGCCTTGGAGTCTATCAAGCAGTACTACAATATCGCCCGTCTCCTTGGCTACCAACACTTGCTTCAGCAGATTGACATCGCTCAGATTGCAACCCTGCTCAATGTCCTCTCTAGACGCGTGCTGACACTGTCTCTGATAGATAAACCAGATGACTTCTCCAGTCGGACGCTCTTAAATCTTGCCATGTCTGAAACTAGCTTTAGCTTTGTCAAGATTGCAGAAGAAGAACTCCGTCTAGCAGCCAATGATCTGGAAGACTTGAAACGACGAGTTGCAAGTGGCATTAAAAAACAACGTGATGAAAAGGATCCTGAGTGGGTCTCTCTCTACGAAGAATTCCAGCGCATCATGAAAAAACACCTGATCCATGGGCAAGAAGGATTTACCATGGAGAATATCAAGGAAACCCAAAAAGACTATGAAGAACTCTTTAAGTCCGTGGAGGACTATCATACTCGTATGAGACGCTTAACCATGAACTTTAACGGAGATGAGATGGCAGCTCGTTCCTACAAACACGTGACTAACTCGACTATGGTCAGTGATTATCCTGCTATTTACCATGTCATCAAGGGTTCTAAAGTTAGACTGGACCGTAAAATCGGTCAAAATCAAGGAGTACTCGATAACGAGGACTTTCTTAAGAAGATGATTCGAGAAGAAGCTCGGATTGAAATGAAAACCAACCAATCTGCAAGTAGTTTGACAAGAGAGGATTTTAATTATATCGTCGAGTCACTATTTGAAGGATATGAAGAGGAATACCAACACTAATGAATGAAACATACAAAGTCCAAGTCCAAGGCTTGGTAGATGATTTGAAAGCTGTCTTTACCCACGCGGGACTAGGAGGAGAAGCGGGTGAGTACAAACTCCTTACCCAGTCCTTCCTCTACAAATTTTTAAACGACAAGTTTTTGTATCAAGCCAAGATCCTAGATGAGTCCAACACCTATGAAAACTTGCTGGCTATGAGCGAGGAAGAGTATGACTGGCTTTTGGAGGATATCGGTACCAGCACCGCTTGGCTCAAGCCAGACCAGTTGATCGAAACCCTCCACCGTCAGCAAAATGAGCCGACTTTTTACGAAACTTTTGAAAATACCCTCAACCAAATCGCCATTGACAATAACGATATCTTCTCTGTGCATACAGAAGGAGACACAACTGTTCGTCTCTTTACGGAGCGTCTGATTACCGATAACATCTCAGATAGTAGTAAGCGCAACGAAGTTGCCAAATCCATCATCAATCTTCTTGCACGCGTCAAGTTTGATGAAGCTATTTTTTCACAAGGTTTTGACTTTTTCTCTACCCTCTTTGAGTATATGATCAAGGACTACAACAAAGATGGTGGGGGGACCTATGCTGAGTACTATACACCTCACTCAGTAGCTAAGATTATCGCGGATATCTTGGTGGGGGATGATAAACCTCAAAACGTGCGCATCTATGACCCGTCAGCAGGTTCGGGCACCTTGCTTATGAATCTGGCTAGTCGTATTGGTGTGGAAAAAACTACAGTCTATAGCCAGGATATCTCGCAAAAGTCCTCTAATCTCCTCCGTCTTAATCTGATCTTGAATGGATTGCAACACTCCATCCATAATATCGTTGAAGGAAATACCATTTTGCGGAATCGTCATCCTGAAAAGATGGACTATATCGTGTCTAACCCTCCTTTCAAGCTGGACTTTTCAGAGTGGCGTGACCAAGTGGAGATCTTGCCAGAAGCTAGCGAGCGATTCTTTGCAGGAGTTCCAAAGGTTCCGGCCAAGTCTAAGGACAAGATGGCGATTTATGAGCTCTTTGTTCAGCATATCATCTACTCCTTGAAGCCAGACGGTCAAGCAGCCGTTGTCTTGCCTACAGGCTTTATCACAGCCCAGTCAGGGATTGACAAGACCATCCGCCAACACTTGGTGGACAATCAAATGCTGGCAGGTGTTGTCTCTATGCCGTCCAATATCTTTGCGACGACAGGTACCAACGTCTCTATCCTCTTTATCGATAAGAAAAACAAGGGCGATGTCGTCCTCATCGATGCCTCAAACCTAGGAACCAAGGTCAAGGAAGGCAAGAACCAAAAGACCGTTCTCTCTCCTGAAGAAGAGCAAAAGATCGTCGAGACCTTTATTAAGAAGGAAGCTGTCGAGGACTTTTCTGTCACTGTCTCTTATGAGGATATCAAGGAGAAAAACTACTCTCTCAGCGCAGGTCAATACTTTGACATCAAGATCGACTATGTAGATATCACAGCAGAAGAGTTTGAAGCTAAGATGACCGCCTTTCAAAACAAACTCTCAGATCTCTTCCAGCAATCGCATGCTTTGGAGCAGGAGATTGAAGAGCAAATGAAGGGGTTGAAGTATGGTAAAGATTAAATTAGGCGATGTAATCGATTTTAAAAATGGAAAATCGGTAAAAAAAAGTGATGGAATTATACCTATATATGGAGGCAATGGAATATTAGGTTATACCGATAAATCTAATTTTAGTCATACTATAGTTGTTGGAAGAGTGGGTGCATATTGCGGAAGTATACATGTTGAAGATAATTCATGTTGGGTATCAGATAATGCAATCGCAGGTGTCCCGAAAGAAGGACAAGATTTAACTTATTTGTACTATGTATTGAAGTCATTAAATCTAAATAGTAATCAAATTGGTTCTAGTCAACCGCTTATTACTCAAAGTATGTTAAAAGACATGGTTGTTGATATTGAAATCGATATTGAAAAACAAAAGAAAATTGCAAATTCAATATCAATAATTGACCAAAAAATCCAAATCAACAACCAAATCAACCAAGAGTTGGAAGCTATGGCTAAGACCCTCTATGACTACTGGTTTGTGCAGTTTGATTTCCCAGACCAGAATGGCAAACCCTACAAATCTTCAGGCGGAAAGATGGTCTATCACCCAGAACTCAAACGCGAAATCCCAGAGGGGTGGGGAGTGGAGAAGTTGAATTATTTTTCTAAATATGTTTCTGATAAAGTTGAATCCTCTGAACTAAATATAGAAAATTATGTAGGAACTGATAATATGATTGCAGATATGGGTGGAATTGAATTGACTACATCAATTCCTAAGTCAGGAACTTCAACTAAATTTTCTATAGGAGATATTCTGATTTCAAATATTCGCCCCTATTTTAAGAAAATTTGGCTAAGTGATCGAGTGGGTGGTTGTAGTTCAGATGTACTCTGTATTAGGACGAAAAAAATAGTTTCTAGAGAATTTGTTTTTGCGACTCTTGCTAGAGATGATTTTTTTAACTATGACGTAGCAGGTTCTAAAGGGTCAAAAATGCCTAGAGGTGATAAAAAACATATTATGGAGTATCCAATAGTATTTGATTTTGAAATTGCAGATCAATTTTCTAAAATAGTTAGACCTATATACGAAGCAGTACATAAAAATTATATTCAAAACCAAGAACTCACCCAACTTCGCGATTGGCTATTACCGATGCTGATGAATGGACAGGTTTATAAAAGAATAGAGGGAAAAAATGATTAGTAAATTTGGTGAAACTGAAAGATTGAGTAAAAAAACTCAGTCAGTGATAGAAAATATCATAATGATCTTGGAAAGCAGTGGATATTGTGGAGATATATATTGTGGTTATCCAATTATAAATGAAAATGGTAGAAAAGATTTTTTAAAAGCTATTATTTTGTTAAAATCGGGAATTTACCTCCTGTACGAGAATAATATTGAGGAAAAAGTATTTTCAAATAGTCTTATTTATTATTTGGCGCAAGATTCTAGCTTAGTAGATATTACTTTGAACTTTAAAGAATATGTAAAATTGCTAAATACCTCTACAGAATTAAGTGTTAAGACATTTGAAGGTAATGATATTTTATCTGATGAAACGTTATTAAAAGTTAATAGGGCTATTCAGCAATCTTTTAATTTAACAAAAACTGATGATCGAGAAATAAGTTCGGATGCTACTTTAGGTAGTTTAATTAAAAAAAGAAATAATTATATTGGAAAATATGATGAAACACAATTCAATATGGTTCATAGTACAATCGATTCTCATCAGAGAATTAGAGGACTTGCTGGAAGTGGGAAAACTATTCTCATGCTGAAAAAAATGGCTTATTTACATTTTCAAGAGCCAGATTTAAAGATTGCTTTTGTTTTCTATACAACTTCTTTACGAAGTAGTATGATAAAAATGTTTACCGATTTTTATAAAGATTATGATAGGTACAACGAGCCAAATTTTGAAAATATTAAAATTTTTCATTCTTGGGGAGGGAAAGGAAGTAGAGGATTTTATTCTGATATTTGTGAACAAACTGATAGTGAGTATTTTAATTATGGTGAAGCTGTCGAAAAGGCTGGTGAAGAAGATCCTTTTGAGTTTGTATGTAAAAATTTACATGAAGAACTAAAGAAACAGTTGGATTATAAGGGAACTTACGATTATATTTTTATTGATGAGGCACAAGATTTTGGGATTAATTTTTTTCATTTGGCATTAGAAACACTTAAAAGAGATGTTCGTACGGGGTACTTAATTTATGCTTATGACGAACTCCAATCACTGAGAGCACAAGTTTCGATACCTTCGAAAGTTGATATATTTGGAGAAAGTTCTAGATGTAAGGATATTAATCTGGATATTAGTTATAGGGCGCCTAAAGAAATACTTACTACAGCTCATGCAATAGGTTTAGGTGTTTATAGGAAAGTTGATGATTCGTCAGAAACTCCCTTGGTAAATTTTGTAGATGAAACTACACTATTGGATATGGGATATAAAAATATCGGACAAGATTTCAAAGCAGGAAATTATATTACGTTGGAAAGAACTAAAGAGAATAATACTGGAATAGAGATAGATGCCCCCATTCATGTGATTAGTAAGTCATCACAAAATAATATCGTTGCCGCAGAATTGATTCGATTGCTTGAAAAAGAAGATGTAAAGCCAAGTGATATTATGTTAATTGATATGGATGGAAATAATTTAACAAAGAACTATAATCAATTTAGCTTAATATTTGACCAAATGTTATATAATACTGGATTAAATAAAAATGTCCATATAAAACTTGTAAGTGGTAAAACGCCTTCGATGACAAAATCAGAAACTTCTATTATTTATACCACTGTTTTTAGAGCAAAAGGTAATGAAGCGAATTTAGTATATTTAATAAATTGTAATAAAATTCAAACTTCAAATAGAAATAGTACATATAGAAATGAAATTTTTACAGCAATGACTCGAGCTAAAGTCAAAGTTTGGCTATATGGAGAAACAGTTGATTTTTTGAAAGATGAGATTGAAGCAACTCGAGAACATGATTATAAGCTTGAATTTATTTATCCTACAGAGCAACAAAAAGAGTCAATTAGAATTATGGGAGATAGTGATGAGAAATTAGAAAATAATATTATTGCTGCTCAGGAATTACCAGTTGAGATTCTGGAACAATTATTAAAACAAAAATTGGGTTCAAAAAATGACTGAATTAGAATTAATTAGGCAACAAATAGAATGTTTATCTGATCTAAAACGTGTTTCTTCTTATATTTTAGAATTTCAAAAGTATGAAAATATTAATCGTCAAACTCTAATAAATTATTCTATAATTGGGAAAAAAACAGGTAAATTTACTTATGAAAATTATGATGAAATGTATAGAGAAATAAAAAACAATGGAAACTGGCAGTTGAAATTGTTAGATGATTCATTTATTAGCTTCTATTATTGTTTTGATAATCAGGGGAGTGTTGTAAAATGTAGTTTATCTTATATTCCATCTATTAATAATGATGCATTAGCAGGTAGACCTTCTAAGTTGGATAGATATGAAGCTTTACTATATTGTTTCATGAATTATATAAGAATTGATTTTGATGAAACAGGATATGAAGAAAGAGTACATGAGCTACAACATATGCACAAAGGATTGAATCCAAGGAATAAAAAAAATGGAACAGATGAAATTTACTCGGGACAATCAGATTTAGAAACTTTTATAAACGAAATTAGATTGCCGGTTAAGAGAATTTTTTTTCCAAATGATTTTGTTCAATTTATCTTAGAATATGTATATCATGAGAGTATAGATTGTGTTAGAATAAATCCATGCGTCAATAAGAGAATTGTTATTAATGAAACATCTCAAAATTTTTCTATTGATAATGTCTATAGTAATTGAAAACTCCAATACAATTGAAATATAATACTCAAAGAGATTTGTTGGTTAACAGATAACATTTCTATAGTTTGAGTGGAGTATTTCATGATGAAAATGTTGAGAAGGTCTTTTCCAGTCCCATTGAAATCGAAATCCTAAAAATAGAGGAGGTCAGTAATCACTATGAGTAATAAAATTGTTGAATACAAAGACCTAATTGCTTTTCATCCAGGTCAGTACGTTGAAGAGTTAATTGAAGATTATAACGTAACGCAAAAAGAATTTGCAGAGCATTTAGGGATTTCTGAAATGAAACTCGGTAAATTAGTGAATGGTGAGGAATCAATTAGTAATGATATTGCTGAGAATTTAGCTAGACTCACTAATGTTTCGATGCAAACTTGGCTCAACCTTCAAAATGCTTATGATGTAAAAATGGCAGAGTTCCTAGAGTGATCATGGTATAATATCAATTATGAATAACAACAACCAACGTGCCCTTTGTCAGCAACTCTGGGCGGAAAACAAATACCTTGTTTTGAGCCATTCCAGCAATATTTACAAGGACATTCGCCAGTATCTCAAGCAAGAAGTGGTGGAGCTGAGTCAGGTTCAAGAGATGATTGACCGTGCCTGCCAGATTCCAGAGCACAGGGGTCAGGTTTGCAATGCCTTTCAGCACATTTGGGGATATTTCAAGAAGAAAGCAACGGAGACTGAACGCAAGGATTATATGTTTTTACTGGAGCGTTATCACTCTGGCTATGCCACCAAAGAAGACTTGATCGCTAAGACTCGAGATTTGCTTAATCGTTATCCAAATACCTACTTGCAACATTCGACTTTACTGAAAGGAGACTCCCATGAGACTTTGGCATGTGGCTTTGATTTCACAACTTCCCCGTCCTCAGCTCTTGGGACAACATCGAGAGTGCTGTGCTCTGCGTGGTAATGGCTGGGGCAGAAAGCATGCGACGGTGGACTATGTCTTTACCCACTCGCCCTATCGTCTCTATGCCTATCATGACTTGATCATGGAGGAGATGGCTATCCGTGGCTATAATGTAAGTCCGGAGTGGCTAGACAAGAACTACCGTGGCAAGACCTGCCCTCCTTATCAAGACTTAGCAGAGGAAAAGCTGAACAGTCCTATCTATAGCGAGCATGACCATGCCTACTATGAGGAGTGTCTGGCTAATCTCCGTGAAAAGGGGATCAACCTATAGTCTTTTCTAATAACAAGCCATAGGTAGCTTTCAATTCAATATTTTTTTGCGCAGAACATAGCAACCTTGAAAGTTTGTCAATCTTTATCTATCAAAGGATTTGGAGAATTTTCTCTAAATCTTTTTTTGTACTTTAAATCGAGATATAGTTTCAAACTATATCAAAGCCTAATTTTTTACAATTATACAGACAGTTTCTTTTCTGTTAAGATAGTTTCAACAACAATTTTTGGAGGACAAAACATGTCAACTACAATCATCGGTTTCCCTCGTTTGGGTGAATTCCGTGAATTAAAATTTACAACTGAAAAATACTTTAGAAAAGAAATCTCAGAAGAAGAACTTTTGGCTGCTGCGAAAGAATTGCGTGCAAAACACTGGAACATCGTCAAAGAAAAAGGCATCACTGAAATCCCATCAAATGACTTTTCTCACTATGACAACTTCCTAGATGCAGCTTTCCTTTTCAACGTGGTACCTGCTTCAGTTCAAAACTTGGACTTGTCTGACCTTGAGCGCTATTTCGCTTTGGGACGTGGTTATCAAGGAGAAAAAGGGGATGTTCGCGCCCTTCCAATGAAAAAATGGTTTAACACCAACTACCACTACATCGTTCCTAAAT
>CAURIB010000052.1:0-10353 GCA_963524795.1 uncultured Streptococcus sp. | reverse complement strand
ATAAAATGGTTAATAATAGGTTATACATATCAAACTCCTTAAAATCCCTATTATTCTACCATAATTTCTACTTAGATTCAAGATGTAGAGTCACTTTTCTTTCTTTTGGGCAATACTTTAAGACCTCAATCTTGTCTGGATGGGTTTTGGAGTTCTTACTGGTTAGATAATTGATGCTGCCACAAGAGGAGCATTTGAGATTGATTTTTACTCGCACTAGATTTCCTTCACTTTTAATAATGTTCTAAATTGGATAAGATTAAATAAACAGCTGAGAGCTACACAAAGAGCTGTTGCATAAAATACTGAGTGATAGCCAAATTGTCCCGCTACTGCTGACCCTGCTAAGGGACCTATCACTCCTCCTAGATAAAAGAATACTTGATTAAAAGCAAATACTCTTGAAATACCTGCTTTGGGAGTCATCCTGCTAAGGAGAGCATTAATCCCTGGAACAAGAGCTCCTGTTCCTAAACCAAAGAGAAAGCGATAAATCCCTAATTCTAGAGGTGTGGATGCATTGGCGCACAAAAGATAAATGAGAGCTGAATAAGCTTGCGCTACAATTAATAAACGATGATTACCAACTTTATCTCCCAAACGCCCCATCACACCTGAACTCATCATACTTGATAAGCCCATACTGGAAACTATTAAGCCAGATACAAATAGGAGATTTTCCTTCTGACCTAGGTCACGGACATAGAGAGCAAGGATGGGACCAATTGATTGGGCAGCAACTTGAATGACAAAACTTGTTGCAAATAAATTAAACAAGAGATATGGATACTTAACAGAAGTAAATAAATCCTTGGTTTGGATTGCTTTTCCTTTAGACGCTGGATGAAAATCTTCCTTGATAAATAAAATAGTTAAGATAGCGGCTAGAAATAAAAAACCACCAACCATCAAGAAAACATTGCGAATCCCAAAGACTTCTGCAATCATTCCACCAACAAAAGGGCCTGTAAGAGTCCCTGCTACGACACCAGATGAAAGAGTTCCTAAAGCATAGCCTGACTTATCCTTGGGAACTTGACTGGCAATCAAAGCTGTCGCATTGGGTACAAATCCAGTGAAAACACCATTTAACAATCTCAAGGCTAAGAGCCAATAAACATTTGGAACAAAAGCTAAACCACCCATTGTAATTGTCATGGCAAGCCCTGCTCGTATCATCATAGGTTTGCGACCATATCTGTCCGCCAGAATCCCCCAAAGAGGTGAAACACAGGCTGCAGAAATGGCTGAGACTGATATAGCTAAACCTGAATAAAAGGTAACTTGACTTGGTTCAACCCCTAATTGCTCAACAAAGATTGGCATAAAAGGAACTACCAAAGAAATACAGGCACCTGTCAAGAAAGATCCTAACCAGGCAATACGAAGGTTGTCCTTCCAACTAATCTCTTTCAAGAGTACCGCCTCCTTGAAGTAGGCTGGCCACCTGACTCAACAGTTGCTCTCGACTACCATTATTGTCTAAAATATGACTAGCCAATCTTTTCTTTTCTTCTAAGGGCCACTGTGAAGCTAAACGAGTTTCAGCTGACTCTTTGGATAACTGATCACGGTTCATTAAGCGATCCAGTTGGGTATCTCGCCTTACATAAACTAGCCAAGTTTCATCGAACCATGAAGCATAGTCCTGTTCAAAAAGCAATGGAATATCCATAAAAAATAGTTCTTCTGTTTCACTGAACTTGTCTCTCAAAGAGCCCAATTCTTCACGGATGATTTGTCCTTGAGTTTCTTTAGACCATTCTCTCTCATCAGAGTTAGAAAAGATCAGACTGGCAAGTAATGGTCGATTCAATTCCCCATCTTCTAGAAGGACTTTTTCACCGAAATGCTCTACTAAAATCTGATAAAGGCGACCACCAGGTTTTTGAAGTTGGTGAACAAGCGCATCCGCATCTACCACTTCAAACCCTTGTTGTCTTAGAAAATTTGTGACGGTGGACTTCCCGGATGCAATACCACCAGTGATTCCAATAATTTTTTC
This sequence comes from uncultured Streptococcus sp., assembly GCA_963524795.1. Classification (GTDB taxonomy): domain Bacteria; phylum Bacillota; class Bacilli; order Lactobacillales; family Streptococcaceae; genus Streptococcus. The sequence goes on along the minus strand of CAURIB010000052.1, from coordinate 8,348 downwards.
CATCACTTTCTCCTTTGACATTTTGGGCAAAAATGAGTTCCACGACCACCGAGTTGAATTTTTTCGATAATGGATCCACAACGTGAACAAGCTTGTCCAGCTTTATCATAGACTTGATGAAAGTCTTGCATGGTCCCATCTTCGCCAAATGCATTGGTATAGGTGCGAATGGTTGAACCGCCTTTCTCGACAGCCTGCCCCAAGACTTCAATGGTTTGATCATGGACTTTTCTAGCCTCTTGAGCAGTTAAACTGTTAGAAAGTCTAGAAGGGTGAACCTTGGCCCTCCAGAGTACTTCGTCTACATAAATGTTTCCCAATCCTGCAACTAGCGTCTGGTCAAGTAAATGAGATTTGATAGGTTTTTTAGATTTCTTCAAGGCACCTATAAAAATCTCTAAATCAAAGTCCTGTTCTATAGGTTCTGGACCCAACTTTTTAGATACAAAGTATGCTTCTAAAAGCTCCAGAGCAAGTAACTCCATAGTTCCAAACTTACGAACATCCTCGTAGACTAAAGTCCCACCATCTTCAAAGTGGATAAAAACATGAGCATGCTTGCGTTCAGGGACTTGGTCTGGGTAATAAAAATACTTGCCCTCCATTCGCAGATGGGAAATTAAGACCTTGTCTGTTAGATAAAAAAGCAAATATTTTCCACGACGTCCCATAGATTTAACAACTTGACCAGGCAATTCTTTCTGAAACTGATCCAAATCTGTCTTAATCATCTTGGGATAACGAATATCAATGCTTGTAATCTTCTTCCCCAGAATCAATTTTTCCAAGCCACGACGAACTGTCTCGACCTCAGGTAATTCAGGCATAGCTTCTCCTTCTCTAAAAACAAGAAGCAGGCTCCTGCCCACCTCTTCTTAATATTCTTTTTCGTTATAGCCAAAGTCAGCCAAATCTAGCTTTTTATCGCGCCAGTTTTTCTTAACTTTGACCCATGTTTCTAGGAAGACCTTGTCTCCTAGCATGAGCTCAATATCACGACGAGCCATAGTCCCAATTTTCTTGAGCATGGCACCACCTTTACCGATGACAATCCCTTTTTGGCTGTCACGTTCGACCATGATAGTTGCTCGGATATGAACCTTGTCTGTATCCTCGTCTCGTTTCATAGAGTCCACCACTACTGCAACTGAGTGTGGAATTTCTTCACGAGTTAAGTGTAAGACCTTTTCACGAATCATCTCAGAAACCAAGAAACGTTCTGGGTGATCGGTAATTTGGTCCGCAGGAAAATATTGGAAACCTTCCTCAAGATTTTCACTTAGAATATCGACTAGACGAGAAACGTTATTTCCTTGAAGGGCTGAAATCGGAACAATTTCCTTGAAATCCATCTGATTACGGAAATCATCAATTTGAGCCAAGAGCTGGTCTGGATGAACCTTGTCAATCTTATTGACCACCAAAATTACAGGAACTTTAGCAGCTTTAAGACGCTCAATAATCATATCATCACCCTTACCTCGAGCCTCATCTGCTGGCACCATGAAAAGTACGGTGTCCACTTCACGAAGGGTGCTATAGGCAGACTCTACCATGAAGTCTCCAAGAGCTGTCTTAGGTTTGTGAATCCCTGGTGTATCGATAAAGACGATTTGTTCCTTATCAGTGGTGTAAATCCCCATGATTTTATTGCGCGTTGTCTGCGCCTTATCACTCATGATAGCAATCTTTTGCCCCATAACGTGATTCAAAAAAGTTGACTTCCCTACATTTGGACGTCCTAAAATGGCTACAAAGCCTGATTTAAATGTCATAATTTCCTCTTACTGTTTAAAATAATAAGTCCCAAATCCGTGGGAGAAAGATAAGCGCACCTGTCAAAGCGGCAAAAAGTGAGACTACAAGCACGGCACCAGCTGCCATGTCCTTAGCTTTCTTTGCCAACATAGAAAAGTGATAGTGACTAGCCAAATCTACTACATTTTCAATAGCTGAATTAATAATCTCAAAAGCTACCACCATGAAAATGCTCATAAGTAGAAATAACCATTCGATTCGTGACACCTGAAAAACAAAACCTGCAAGAACAACTACAAGAGCTGTCGCTGCATGCTTTCTCATATTACGTTCTTCCTCAATTGCAGTCAAAATCCCTGTAATGGCAAATTCTAAACTGGATATTAGGTCACGATTTTTCCATTTTCGTTTATTGTCTTGTGAGTCCATAGGCTGTCAAAATTTCTTCTTGTAAACCGAACATCTCCGCTTCTTCTTCGGGAGTGTAGTGATCATAGCCGTTAATGTGTAAAAAGCCGTGCACTGCCAAGAAGCCCATCTCACGCTCAAAACTATGACCGTACTCCTCAGCCTGCTCATGTGCCTTGTCAATGGAAATGAAAAGCTCACCAATGTAGGCGTCAAATTCTGACATCATTTCTGCCAAGTCAGGATCATTTTCCAGATCTTCCTCATCAAAGGCAATCTCTATCTCTGGTTTATATTCAAGACTGATGACATCTGTTGGACGATCAGTATCACGATACTCCAAATTGAGCTCATGACTACGCTCGTTTGTCACAAAAGTGACTGCCATCTCCTTGTCTTCTTTCCCTAACTTTTTAGCAGCAAACTCTAAAATCTCTTGAGTTTGTTGTAGAATTTCCTTTGAAACTTGACCCGTTTCATCTACCATTTCAATATACATGTATTTCTCGATTCTCTTTACTTGGCTTTATTATATCACATTTCTATGATTTTATTCTACCTTTTTGATATAATACTATGGAATACATTCACGAGGAGAGAACCATGTCATTTGATGGATTTTTTTTACACCACATGGTTGAGGAATTGCGGACTGAACTACTTAACGGACGCATCCAAAAGATTAATCAACCCTTTGACCAAGAATTGGTCCTGCAAATCCGTAGCAATCGTAAAAGTCATCGTTTGCTCCTGTCTGCCCACCCAGTTTTTGGTCGCATCCAGTTAACAGAGTCAACCTTTGAAAATCCTGCTCAGCCATCTACTTTTATTATGGTATTAAGAAAGTACCTTCAAGGAGCGGTTATTGAATCTATCGAACAAATCGAAAATGATCGTATCGTAGAGATCACAGTTTCCAATAAAAACGAGATTGGGGACCATATCCAGGCCACTCTCATCATCGAGATTATGGGAAAACACAGTAATATTCTACTTGTAGATAAGTCTAGCCACAAAATTCTTGAAGTTATCAAGCATATCGGTTTCTCTCAAAATAGCTACCGTACCTTATTACCAGGTTCTACTTATATCGCTCCTCCAAGTACAGAGGCTCACAATCCTTTTACCATCAAGGATGAAAAATTGTTTGAGATTCTACAAACTCAAGAATTGACAGCTAAAAACCTTCAAAAGCTTTTTCAAGGTTTAGGTCGTGATACAGCATACGAATTGGAAAAATTATTAACGAATGATAAACTAACCAATTTCCGAAGCTTTTTTAAGCAAGAAACCAAACCTTGCTTAACAGACAAGTCTTTCTCTTGTGTGCCTTTTTCTAGCAAAACAACGGAGTATTTTGACAACCTTTCTCAATTACTTGATGTCTATTACAAGGATAAGGCAGAGCGTGATCGAGTTAAGCAACAAGCTAGCGAACTCATTCGCCGAGTTGAAAATGAGCTACAAAAAAATCGTCAAAAACTAAAGAAACAAGAAAAAGAACTTCAAGCTACTGAAAATGCAGAGGAATTTCGTCAAAAAGGTGAATTGCTAACGACTTTTCTTCATCAAGTTCCCAATGACCAAGATCAGGTCATTTTGGACAACTACTACACAAATCAACCTATCACGATTGCACTTGATAAAGCTTTAACACCAAACCAAAATGCTCAACGTTACTTCAAGCGTTATCAGAAATTAAAAGAAGCTGTTAAATACTTGACTGAACTAATCGAAGAAACCAAGGCTACTATTCGTTACCTAGAAAGTGTAGAGACAGTTCTCAACCAGGCTGGACTAGATGAAATTGCTGAAATTCGTGAAGAATTGATCCAAACAGGATTTATCCGCAGAAGACAACGTGAGAAAATCCAGAAACGACAAAAACCTGAAAAATATCTTGCAAGCGACGGAAAAACCATTATCCTAGTTGGTCGTAACAACCTTCAAAACGACGAGTTAACCTTTAAAATGGCTCGTAAAGAAGAACTCTGGTTCCATGCTAAGGACATCCCTGGAAGTCACGTTGTTATCACTGCCAATCTCAATCCTACTGACGAAGTTAAGACAGATGCGGCAGAGCTAGCTGCCTACTTTTCAAAAGGCCGTCTCTCCAACCTCGTTCAGGTAGATATGATTGAAGTCAAAAAACTCAATAAGCCCACAGGTGGTAAACCAGGATTTGTGACTTATACTGGACAAAAGACTCTCCGTGTCACACCCGACCCTGAGAAAATTCAATCCATGAAAGTAAAATAAGGACTTTTAACCTGAAGGCTGTCAACATTTTAGATTTTTAAAAAAAGGAGGTAAGCTCAATGCTACGGCATATCAAGTCTATTTTAACCATTATATTCGGAGCTGCCATCTATGCCTTCGGACTCACGTATTTCGTTGTGCCCCACCACTTATTCGAGGGGGGAGCAACTGGGATCACCTTGATTACGTATTATCTCTTTAACATTCCCATCTCTTTGATGAACCTCTTAATCAATATCCCGCTCTTTATTCTAGCCTGGAAAATATTTGGTTCAAAGACTCTGTACACAAGTTTGCTCGGAACAATTTCCTTATCCATTTGGTTAGCAATCTTTGAAAAGATTCCTCTCCACTTTAATCTTGAAGGAGATTTGGTTATCGTTGCCTTGGTTGCGGGTGTTCTTTTGGGACTTGGTCTAGGTGTTATCTTCAATGCTGGTGGTACCACTGGTGGAACAGATATCGTCGCTCGAATTCTCAACAAGTACACCAATATCTCCGTTGGAAAATTACTCTTTGCACTAGACTTCCTTATCCTAATGCTCATTTTAATTATTTTCCAAGACCTTCGTCTCGTAACCTACACACTTCTATTTGACTTCATTGTCTCTAGAGTTATCGACTTGATTGGTGAAGGTGGATATGCTGGTAAAGGATTTATGATCATCACCCAAAAGCCTATGGAGTTAGCTGATAAAATCAATGAAGAGCTCGGTAGAGGTGTCACCTTCATTTCTGGGCAAGGTTACTACAGTCAAAAAGATTTAAAAATTATCTACTGTATCGTAGCAAGAAATGAAATGATTAAGATGAAAGAATTGATTCATACAATCGATCCTAAAGCCTTTATCACCATCACTGAAGCTCACGAAATTCTTGGGGAAGGCTTCACCTTTGTAAAAGAAGAAAATTCATAACATCTGGATATCAAAAATGAGGCTGGGACAAAAGTCCTAGCCTCTCAATTGTCTTTGGATTGTCAAGCAAGACGCAGTGGTTGAGTGGGCTCTATTACGCTGATTTCATCAGCTTTTACAGCCCTACTCAACTGTGCGGAGGTGGGACGACGAAATCGAATTCTAACGAATTACCGATTTCTGTCCCACTCTCAGTTTTTTGATGATAAAAACGGAAGAATTAAATCTTCCGTTTTACAAATCATTATTTTTCTGCTGTAAGTGCAGCCATTGTGATGTAGTTGTATGGTTTATTGAAGTGCGGCAAGAAGAATAGGTCTGTCAAGGCCAATTTATCAATTGTAACATGTTCTTGGATAGCCAATGAGAACATGTGGATTCCCATGCTGATTGCTGAATCACGAGATACCATTTGAGCACCAAGGATTTCACGGCTATCTTTATCAAAGACGATTTTGATAGCTACTTCATAGTTGTCATGCTTCATAAATTCTGGTTTTTGAAGATCGTTGAATCCAGTTTCAGTTGCGTTGTAACCAGCAGCTTTTGCTTTTTCAAGTGTCAAACCAGTTGAAACCATGTGAAGACCATAGATTGAGATACCATTTGATCCTTGAACACCGATTCCTTCAAGCTCATGTCCACAAGCGTTGTAAGCACCTACGATACCAGTACGAACTGCGTTTGATGCAAGAGCGATGTAGCTAGTGTCTTTACGAGCGTTATCATAAACAGTTGCACAGTCACCCACAGCGAATACACCTGGGATAGATGTTTCTTGTTTTTTGTTAACAAGGAAAGCACCGTTGCGGAAGAGTTCAATCTTGCCATCAGCAAGAGCTGTGTTAGGACGGAAACCAACTGCAAGAACAACCATGTCAACATCAAAGCTTTCTTTGTCAGTGATCAAGCGTTCAACTTTACCATCACCTTCGATAGCTTTAACAGTTTGACCAAGTGCCAAACGGATGTTGTGGTCTTCCAAGTTTTTAGCCATCATTTGTGTGAAGTCTTTGTCATAGTATCCGTTCAATACAGTGTCAACGATATCAACAAGTACAACTTCTTTTCCAAGACGTTCGAATGCTTCAGCAAGCTCAACACCGATGTACCCACCACCAACAACAGCGATACGGTTAAGATTTTGGCTCTTATCTGCAAGCTTGTTGATAACTTCTTCAGCGTTTTGGTACAATTTAACGAATTGTACATTTTCAAGAGTAGCTTTGAACTCACGGTTACCTTTAACGATTTCAACGCCTTCGATTGGTGGCAAGATTGGAGTTGAACCAGTAGCAAAAATCAATTTTTCATATGATTCTTTGTGCTCTTTACCGTCAACTTCTGCAGTAACAACTTTATTATCGTAGTCAATTGAAAGAACTGGTGAGTTCATATAAACTTTAGCACCTTTTGCTTCCAATTTTTCTTTATCAGAGTAGAACAATCCTTCAGCGCCGTCGATTTGTTCACCAATCCAAAGAGCCATTCCACATCCAAGGAATGAAATGTTTGAGTTTTGGTCAAATACAACGATTTCGTTTTCGTTTCCAAAGTTGTCCAACATAGTGTTGATACATGCAGTTCCAGCGTGGTTAGCACCCACGACTACGATTTTACTCATAAGATAAATCCTACCTTTATTTTTTTATTTACCTCTCAAGTATACCATTATCTGTGAACGTTTTCAAGACTTTTGACCAGTTTGATGTTATTTAAGAAAGTTTTTGAAAGATATATCAACTTGTTTTCAAAGAGTTCTTATTGATTTGGAGCTGTTTTTATTTTTTTAAGCATATTTCTTGACTTTTTGTAAAAAATAATTTGTGAAAACGCTGACTTTATGATATTCTATTTATATGGAAATAAATTATAAATTTTAAATTTCTTATTAATTCAAGATTTGTAGCTATTTCCAATTGACTTGAAAGGAGTTGGTTTTTTGCCTCTTAGTTCATCTTCTGAACGACTAATGGGAACTACGATTACCATTTCCTTAGTACATGAGCAAGCTGATAGTCTGCTCAGTCAAGCTTTTGATTTGCTAAAGGAACTTGAATTCCGATTTAATGCAAATAGTATCGAATCGGAATTGATGGAAATTAACTATCAGGCGGGAATTGCCCCAGTTAAGGTCCACCCTGATCTGTTTGAACTGATTTCTTTAGGATTAGAACATAGTCTAGCTCCTGGAAGTCATCTCAATATCAGCATTGGTCCCTTGGTACAAACCTGGCGTATTGGTTTTTCCGATGCAAAAGTTGCTAGTCCTGAAGAAATTTCTTCGGTTTTACCATTGATAGATCCCCGTTTTATCAAACTTGATTCATTTTCTTCTACTGTTTTCTTAGAAAAGAAAGGAATGAAAATTGATTTAGGCTGTTTAGCAAAGGGGTACAGTGCAGATAAGGTTGCAGCTTTCTTAAAAGAAAACGGCGTCTCTTCTGCTCTTATCAATCTTGGAGGAAACATCCTCACAATTGGGAACAACCAATCAAAAGATGGACGTCCGTGGCAAATCGGCATTCAAGATCCAAATAATCCACGCGGTAATCACCTGATGACCTTGTCTATTACTGGAAAATCAGTGGTTACATCTGGGATTTATGAACGGCATCTTGAAATCAATGGCCAGGATTATCATCACATTTTCGATAGTGAAACAGGCTATCCTATTGAAACGGATTTAGCTAGTTTAACCATTATATCTGACCGCTCTGTTGACGGCGAGATATGGACCACACGATTGTTTGGTGAACGTAGCGCTTCTATCATGTGGCAAGTCGAAAATATTGATGGTATCGAAGCCATCCTCATTGACAAAGATGGACGCATCGCTTGTTCATCTGGTATCCAACGGTAATTAATTAATAATGCAAAAGAGAAAGGAAAGCCCATGCTTAAACTTATTGCTATTGTAGGAACTAACTCTAAACGTTCCACAAACCGCCAACTGCTTCAATATATGCAAAAACACTTTGCTGATAAAGCAGAAATCGAATTGGT
>CAURIB010000051.1:0-10487 GCA_963524795.1 uncultured Streptococcus sp. | reverse complement strand
GAGCAGTATGCGGAGAGTGAGTTTAACAAGGTTCGTAGCTTTGCCTTCCCTAATGCTTATTTCGAAAAGGACAACAAGGTTTCAGCACGTGGTTCTAAGGGCGATTTCATTTTCCGTGATTTTGATGAAAATGGACTAGAATTCATTTCCATCATGTTTGAGATGAAAAATGAAGCAGACGGGACAGAGAAGAAACACAAAAATGCAGACTTTTACAAGGAATTGGACAAGGACCGTCAAGAAAAGAACTGTGAGTATGCTGTTTTGGTAAGTATGCTTGAAGCAGATAACGACTACTTTAATACAGGAATTGTTGACGTTAGCCATGAATATGAGAAGATGTATGTCATTCGTCCCCAGTTCTTTATTCAACTAATTGGACTCTTGCGCAATGCTGCCCTTAATTCCCTTAAATATAAGCAGGAACTCGCTTTTATCAGGGAACAAAATATAGATATCACTCGTTTTGAGGAAGACTTGGACGCTTTCAAGGTAGCTTTTGCAAAGAATTACAATTCAGCTTCTGTCAACTTCGGCAAGGCCATCGATGAGATTGATAAAGCCATTAAGCGTATGGAAGAGGTCAAGAAATTCCTGACAACATCAGAAAACCAACTCCGCCTGGCTAACAATAAGTTAGAAGACGTTTCAGTCAAAAAACTGACACGAAAAAATCCAACCATGAAAGCTAAGTTTGAAGCATTGAAGGGGGAATAGAAAGCAAAACATGAACGGTATTATTAACTTAAAAAAAGAGGCGGGGATGACCTCGCATGATGCAGTTTTCAAGCTGCGTAGGATTTTGGGAACCAAGAAGATTGGTCACGGTGGGACGCTAGATCCTGATGTTGTGGGCGTTTTACCCATTGCTGTAGGGAAGGCGACTCGCATGGTTGAGTTTATGCAGGATGAGGGCAAGGTCTATGAGGGTGAAATCACCCTAGGTTATTCAACAACGACTGAGGATGCTAGTGGTCAGGTAGTTGCAGAGACACCAGTCTTGCCACCCTTAGATGAAAAGATTGTTGATCAAGCGATTGCCAGTCTGACAGGTCCTATCACTCAGATTCCACCTATGTACTCGGCTGTCAAGGTTAATGGCCGTAAACTCTATGAGTATGCGCGTGCTGGTCAGGAAGTAGAGCGTCCAGAGCGTCAGGTGACGATATATAGTTTCGAAAGAACGAGTCCCATTTCCTATGTGGAGAATCTTGCTCGATTTAGCTTCCGTGTAAAATGTAGCAAAGGGACTTATATCCGTACCTTGTCAGTCGACTTGGGAGAAAAACTTGGCTATGCAGCTCATATGTCTCATTTAACACGAACAAGTGCAGCTGGGTTACAGTTAGATGATGCTTTGACCTTGAGTGAAATTGAGGAAAAAGTACAAGCTGGTGAATTAGACTTTCTTCATCCCTTGGAGATTGGGACAGGTGACTTGGTCAAGGTATATTTGACTTCAGAGCAGGCAGAAGAAGTGCGTTTTGGTCGCTTTATTGAATTGGAACAAATCGAGAAGGAATTGGCTGGTTTTGAAGGTGAAAAATTACTAGCCATTTTAGAGAAACGTGATCAACTCTATAAGCCTAGAAAGGTTTTCAATTGATTAGGACTGGTGGTAAAATCGCAAACTGATTTTTAGTTTTAAAAAATGCTAAAAGACAGTTCAGTTTAGACCCGAAAAAGTTATGAAAAAGGGTTGAAAACACGGTGATATTTGACAGTTTTGCTTGCTTATGATAATATTTAAATAAAGAAAAGCTAGAAAACTTTCAGAGGATATTATGAGTATTGAGATGACTGTAAGTGAGATTGCTGAGGTCTTGGGCTTGTCCCGCCAAGCAATCAATAACCGTGTCAAGGAATTACCTGAAGAAGATACGACTAAAAATGATAAAGGAGTCACTGTGGTAACTCGCAGTGGCTTGATTAAGCTTGAAGAAATCTACAAAAAAACCATTTTTGAAGATGAACCTGTTAGTGATGATGTGAAGCAACGTGAGTTAATGGAGATTCTTGTTGATGAAAAGAATGCAGAAATCATCCGTCTTTATGAGCAATTAAAGGCCAAAGACAAACAGTTGGCTGAAAAAGATGAACAGATGCGTGTCAAAGACCGTCAAATCGCAGAAAAAGATAAGCAATTGGATCAACAACAACAGTTAACCCTACAAGCCATGAAGGATCAAGAAAACCTTCAGTTGGAGTTGGATCAGGCTAAGCAAGAAGTACAAGCAACGAAGAAAGGCTTCTTTGCTCGCTTATTTGGAGGATAAGAAAAAACTGCTTGGTTTCTAGGTATAACCAAGTAGTTTCTTTTTCAAATACAGTAAGGAATGGATAAGATGGAAAAATTAAGAGATTACATTTCATTTGATTTGGAATTTAATAAACACCAAGATAAAACTCACTTGATTCAGGTATCTGCAGTCCGTTTTAAAGATGGTGAAGAAGTAGGAGCATTTGACTCATATGTTCATACGGATGTACCATTGAAAAGTTTTATAAACGGTTTAACGGGTATCACATCTGAAACCTTGAAGGATGCTCCGAAGGTGGAAGATGTTCTCAAAAATTTTCAAGCCTTTATTGGTCAATTACCTATCGTTGGCTATAATGCAGCTAAGAGTGATTTGCCGATTCTATTGGAACATGGTTTGGATTATAGTAGCCAATATCAAGTGGACCTCTATGATGAAGCTTTTAAGCGACGTAGTTCGGATCTTCACGGGATTGCAAATCTCAAGTTACAAACTGTTGCAAATTTTCTAGGATTTAAGGGACAATCTCATAACAGTTTAGAGGATGCTCGTATGACTGCGCGTGTTTATGAAGCTTTTTTAGAATCTGATGAAAGTAAAATCTTACTGGACGTCAAGAGTAGTCTTAACTCTAATCCTTTTGGTGGTTTAGATTTATCACAGCTGTTTGATTAGGAGGTTTTATGAGACCTGAAAAGCCTAAAAAATTGGGTTTTAAAAAGATTTACCTCAATCTTGATAAAATCCTCTTTCTATTTTTTCTAATCTTTATGTTGGTCGACTATATTTGGTTACCTTTGAATTCATTGATAGCGGGTTTTTTGCTAAGTCAGACGGGCTATTTGTTTATTTCTTACAATAACATTTTTGCCATCATCAAAAATGCTCCTATAGTCAGTATTGGCTTCTTAATCTTAATCATTCTTAACCTTTTAGTTGCTTATTTTCAACTCAGTCTTCTCTTTATAGGGGCGCGTCATCTTCTCTATCATGAGAAAAGAACACTGATAGAATACGGTCGTAAGGTCTTTCGTGAGAGTCTTGTCTTTATGAAAGGTCTGACAATTACAAAAGCCTTATTTATCTTCTTCTATGTTGCCATGCTTTTTCCTTTTATCAGGAAGATTTTAAAGATTTATTATTTTAATAAAATCGTAATCCCAGAGTTTATTCAGACCTACATGGAAGATAAATACTGGATGTGGTGGCTAGGTATTATCATCTTGTCAATCCTCTTCCTCTACGTTTCTGTTAAGTTGGTATTTGTTCTTCCAAAAATCTTTTATGATAAGATGACAGTCAAGGAAGCTGTGCTCTATAGTCTTGAAAAAACTAGAAATCAATTCTGGTTTTACGCTTGGCATCTCTTTCTCATTGTTGTCAAAACAAATCTTTTCTTTTACTTGCTTCTAGTCCCACTATTAGTTGGGCAGTTTTTAGTGGATGGTCTCACACAAAGAGAATCCTTGATTCTTGCTATTTCAAACTATATTTTAATAAAAAATATCCACTATATGGCCCTGACTTACTTCTTGGTTAAGTTCACCTCATTTTTAACGGGTGAGGAATTAGATATTATACCGAGACGAAAGAAAGACCATCTCATGAGATGGGGTGTTATGGGGTGTGCGAGTGTCATCTTTGCTATTGAAGGCTATGTCTATTTAGAAGCACCTGTTGCAAATCCTCCGCGCGTGATATCCCACCGTGGTGTTTCCAATGCTAATGGCGTGCAAAATACTGTAGAATCCCTAGAAAAGACAGCTCAATTAAAACCAGACCTTGTTGAAATGGATGTTCAGGAAACCAAAGATGGTCAGTTTGTCATGATGCACGATGCGAATCTGAGAAGTCTAGCAGGATTAAATGTGACCCCTCAAGACCTAACTTTAGAAGAGTTGAAGCAGATAGATATTTTTGAAAATGGCTATCAAACTAAGATATCAAGCTTTGATGATTATCTAAATCGTGCCAACCAACTAAATCAGAAACTACTTATTGAGATTAAAACAAGTAGGAAAGATAGTGCTCAAATGATGGATCATTTTCTTGAAAAGTATGGTGCTAAGATTAAGGTTTATGGACATCAGATGCAATCTCTAGATTACCATGTTATTGAAAAGGTAACCCAGTATGATAAGGAGATTCCAGTCTTCTTTATCCTGCCCTACAATTCCGTTTTTCCAAGAACAAATGCTACCGGCTATACCATGGAGTATTCTACTTTGGACGAATACTTTGTGACCAAACTCTGGAACACAGAGCAGAAGCTCTATGTTTGGACGATTAACGGTTCGGAATCCTTTAACAAATCGCTTCATCTAGGAGTAGATGGTATGATTACGGATAATTTGGAAATGGTACAAGAAGAACTTGAAACTGCCCAGGAAGACCCAGAATACGCTGATTTACTTTTAAAGAAGGCAACGGAATTCTTTACTTTTTAGATAAGACAAAAGAGGCTGAATTCAGCCTCTTTTTATGCTATTAGAATGGTAATTTCCCTGCAAAAGCACCGAGTTTCTTTTTGGTTGCCTCATCGATTTGTTCAAGAGCTGCATTCACTGCCTGAACAGTCATGTCAGAAAGAGTTTCGATGTCTTCAGGATCAACAACCGCAGGATTGAAATCAATTTTTGTGACCTTCTTATCTCCAGTCAATGTCGCAGTTACAAGGTTTTGAACAGAAGTTCCAATAAATTCCGTAGCAGCAAGTTCAGCCTGACTTTGCTCCATTTGTTTTTGAAGTTTTTGAGCTTGACGCATCATGTTTTGCATATTCATCATGGTGGTATATAGCTTCCTTTTCTATTATTTTCCTTATTATTTTAACAATTTTAACTAGAAAAGTCTATTCTAATTTCAAATAGCCAAACATTAAATTTTCTGACAATTCATTGAATAAGATATAATGATTTTAAAAAATGGGATTCCCATGATTTAATAGGAGTAGTTAATGAAAAAACTTGGTTTTATCCTTTTATCTTCGGCTTTGTTATTGACGGCTTGTGCGGCACAGACTGAAAAACAAACCTCTACAAGTAATTCCTCTCAGGTTACAAAATTGTCAGAAGATAACCAAAAACTTTTGGATAAGGCAACTAGTGACTACAAAGCATTTGTAGAAGAGCAGATTGATAAACTTTTAACGGATACAGAAGGTTTTGTTCAACTTTTGAAGGATGGTAAGTTAGAAGAAGCTAAAAAGGCATACCCTTTAATCCGTATGTCTTATGAACGTTCAGAGCCGATTGCAGAGAGCTTCGGTGAGTCTGATGTGAAGATTGATTTTCGTTTGGCAGACTATTTAGATGAAAATAAGACTGAAGAAGGTTGGTCTGATTTCCACCGTATTGAGCGTATCCTGTGGGAAGAAAACACGACCAAAGGAACTGAAGGATATGGTGATCAATTAGTAAACGATATCAAGGAATTGAAGGCTAAGATAGCGACTGTAGATGTTGATTATAAAATTATGCTAACTGGAGCTGTTGACCTTCTTAATGAAGTAGCGACAAGCAAGATTACTGGTGAAGAGGAGATCTATTCTCACACGGACTTATATGACTTCCGTGCAAATATCCAAGGGGCTGAGAAAATTTTCCAACTCTTTAAACCTTTGCTTGAAAAATCAGATGCTGCTTTGGTTAAGGAGTTAGAGGAAGATTTCAAATCTGTCAATAATTTGTTAGTCAAGCATATGACGGACAAGGAGCATTATAAGCTCTATACAGACTTAACGAAAGAAGACACTAAAGAATTATCTGAAGCAGTGACAAAACTTGGTGAACCATTATCACAAATGGGTAAATTTCTTGGTGGAGAATAAGGAATATGACAAACAAAGGCGAAAAGTTTTTTGAACAAAAAATGGACCGTCGAGAATTTCTAAAGAAAGCAGGTATCGGAGGAGCTGGCATTGCACTTGGTCTCTCTGGTGCTTCTGCTTTTTTCGCACTTAAGCTCGATGGTCAGGAGAAAATCTCGTACGGTGATGAAAAAATATCCTTCTATGGCAAACACCAAGCTGGCATTACGACTGCTATGCAGAAGAATATCTATTTTGTTGTTTTGGATTTGCATACGACTGACAAAGAGAAAATCATCCAGCTATTTAAAGATTGGACGGATTATAGTGCCAAATTTGTAGAAGGAGAATTGGTAAAAAAAGATGGTAACAATAGTCTCTTACCCCCAAGTGATACCGGAGAAACAGTTGGGCTTAATCCTCATCGTTTGACCCTGACCTTTGGAGTTTCGGCTAGCTTCTTAGAAAAGATGAAACTAGAGGACAAACGTCCAAAACTTTTTAGAGATTTACCACCTTTTCCAAAGGAACAATTAAGAGAAAAGTACACGGGTGGAGATATTGTCATCCAAGCTTGTGCGGACGACGAACAGGTTGCATTTCACGCCGTTCGTAACCTTATCCGAAAGTGGAGAAATGCTGTTACTCTTCGTTGGAGTCAATCAGGGTTTGCTGCTATTGGTAATCGTATGGAAACTCCTCGTAATCTCTTTGGTTTTAAAGATGGGATTGCTAATGCCACCACGGAGAAAGAATTTGATCAGGTTGTTTGGGCTGACAGTAAAGATTGGATGGAAAATGGTTCCTATATGGCAGTTCGTCGCATCCAGATGTTTCTAGATACTTGGGATCGAACCAATCTGGAGGAGCAAGAAAATACCTTTGGTCGCTATAAGGAAAGTGGAGCTCCTTTTGGTAAGGAAAACGAATTTGATGAGGTGGATTTGAGTCTTCTTCCAGATGATTCTCATGTTCGCTTAGCAAAAGAAGTGGATAAACCTCTCCTGCGTCGCTCTTATTCTTATTCTGATGGAATAGATGAAAAGACTGGTCAGTTCGATACTGGTTTGCTCTTTATCTCCTTCCAAAAGGACCCAGATAGCTTTGTTAAAGTTCAGACCAATCTTGGTGCTACGGATAAAATGAATGAATACGTTACCCATATAGGTAGTGGCCTTTTTGCTTGCTTTGGCGGAGTGGAGAAGGGAGGTTACATTGGGCAGAAATTATTTGAATCCTAAAAGTATCATCCTCCTATTTGCTTGTTTCTTCCTGCTCGTTTTTCCGGTAGGAGCTAAGGAAAATTTGAGTCCCTACTTTGTGAAAATAACAGATGCAACTAAAGCTGTTAAAGAAGGAAAGCAAGACCAAGCCAGAAAACTAATCGATGAAATATCAAAAGACTTTGACAAGGGTGAAAATTCTGACTCTGAAGCAGGACGTCAAGTTCAAGAAAAGTTGGCCTTAACTGGCGACATAACAGAAGACCAACTAACTCAGATTTCTTTAGCCCTTTTAACATTTGAGAATGAGCAAAATCCAGTTGACCTTGATGCAGAAAAAGAAAAACTTGTTTCTCGATTAGAACCTCGTTTCGAAGCTTTAGACAAGGCAATCGCTTCTCAAAATCTAGAAGCAGTAAGAGAAGCTTATAAAAAAATGAATTCAACCTGGACCATCAATGAAGCAGTGGTTCTAGATAATAGTACAGCTCATTATGGGCAAGTGGAAACAGCTATTTCCTTTCTGCGTAGTAGCATTGAGACTGAACCAACGAACTTTGATACTATTCAGGCATCGTTTGATGATTTGAAAAAAGC
Source organism: uncultured Streptococcus sp. (assembly GCA_963524795.1). Taxonomy (GTDB): domain Bacteria; phylum Bacillota; class Bacilli; order Lactobacillales; family Streptococcaceae; genus Streptococcus. Next base: position 2,598 of record CAURIB010000051.1, on the reverse strand, counting down.
CATTTCTAACTTTGTTGAAGGTACAGAAGTTGCGACGACACCTTCGAATCTGACCCTTAAGGATGGGATAGATCTTTTAAAAAAGGCCTTGGCCCAATTTCAAGCAGGTCAAGATAGTGAAGCAGCAGCGACCATGAAGGAGTTTATTACTATTTGGCCAACTATCGAGGGTTCTGTAAGTACAACCAATCCTTCGCTTTATACCAAGGTTGAAAGTGAAAGTCCTGTTATCATGGTTAAGGGAAAGGAAAGTGAATATCAAGAAAAGCTTTCTAGCTTGATTTCAGAATTGTCTCAAATTGATACTAGCGCTTCCTATAATGCATTTGACGCCATGCTCATCTTGCTCCGAGAAGGTATAGAAGCCCTCTTGATTGTCATGGCGCTTGTGACAACTTTGAAAGCTGCTAAGATGAGAAAGGGCCTCAAGTGGGTCTATGGTGGTGCATTTGCTGGTATAGTTGCCAGTCTTTTGATTGCCTATATCCTACAGATTGCCTTTCCAGCAGTTACCTCAGAAACTAACCGTGAAATCATTGAAGGTGCAGTCGGGATTTTTGCGGTTATCATGATGATTCTAATCGGTATTTGGCTTCATAGCAAATCTTCTGTTAAAAAATGGAATGCTTTTATGGATTCGCAGATGCAAACTGTCACGAAAACAGGATCGTTCCTTTCTATGTTTGCTCTGAGTTTTCTAGCCGTATTCCGTGAAGGTGCTGAGACGATTTTATTCTATGTGGGGATTCTGCCAAGGATTTCTAGTTTTGATTTTGTCCTCGGAATTTCTCTGGCCCTCTTAGTATTAATCGTGATTGTTTTTGTGATGAACAAGGCCAGTCAATTTTTCCTACCTCATAAGGTTTTCTTTATGCTGACTTGGATGATTTATGCCTTAGCCTTTAAGATGACGGGAGTCAGCATTCATGCCCTACAGTTGACAAATATGATACCGAACCATCTGATCGCAGGAATACCAACTATTGATATATTTGGAATTTACCCTAGTTGGGAAGGATTGGCAGGTCAGACTCTCTTTATCCTCGTAGTTTTTCTAATTACCATTAGACAGGGTGAAAAGTGATGGATCAAAAGGAATTGACAATAATTGAACATTTGGTAGAATTTAGAAAGAGATTGCTAGCAGTAGTTGTTTGCTTCTTTTTACTATTTTGTGGTTCACTTCTATTTGCTGATCAGATTTATCAATATATCACACAAGGTTTTAGTCAGAAGTTAATCGTCTTGGGGCCGAATGATATTTTATGGATTTATCTTCGTTTGGCAAGTTTGATGGCCTTTAGCCTTACCTTACCTTTTACGGTCTATCAAGTCTGGAGTTTCGTTCGACCAGCTCTTAAAACTGAAGAAGCAGGGGCGATTTTTGCTTATATCCCTGCAACTTTCCTTTGTTTTATCTTGGGATTAGCCTTTGGCTTTTATTTTGTAACACCAGCTATACTTCAGGTTTTACTGGGACTAGGTGAAAACTTATTTGAAACTCAGCTGACAGCACAAAATTATCTAGCTTTTGTCTTTCAAACAACTCTACCACTAGCATTTATCTTTGAATTGCCAGTTATCATTGCTTTTTTTACCTCAATTGGTTTGATTGGGCCTGAACTACTCATTGCTTATAGACGTTATGCCTATTTCATCTTATTGGTATTGGCTGTTATATTGACGCCGGCCGATTTTATTAGCGATTTAGCGATGACTGTTCCCCTAATCCTTTTGTATGAGGTTAGTATCGCTATTAGTAAATGGATAATTAAGAGAAAAAGGAAAGGAGAAAAAAATGGGAATCTTACGTGATATTGGTGCACCAGGCTTGATAGTCATTGTTATTGGAGCACTGTTAATTTTTGGACCAAAACGCTTACCAGAGCTAGGCGAATCAGTAGGAAAGATGCTTGCCGAATTTAAGAAAGCCGTTAAGGGCATCGGTGAGCAAGAAGAAAAATAAACGAAAAATGATTGAATAGAGTTGAGAATTGTTGGCTTGGAATTATCTCTGGCTACAATCTCAACTTTTTTATTTAGTTTAAGGTTTTTTTAAGTTTTCTATAATATTCTGAAGAACTATATATTAATAGGATTGACTAGATCTTGGTAGAAGAAATTAGATAATAATTTGCTTTTTTTTTAAAAGAAAGTGCACTAGGAAGAAATAATGTTCAGATTAAGGTTTAAAAAGAGCGTTTTCTAGGCATAAAGTCTTTGTATTTCTTTCAAGATAGAGCCAGATTGTGATATAATAGTTAACAATAAGTTTTTTAGAATGAACTAAAGGAGAATCAATATGATTTATGCTGGAATTTTAGCAGGTGGAACCGGCACGCGCATGGGTATCAGTAATTTACCTAAACAATTTCTTGAGTTGGGAGACCGCCCAATTCTAATCCATACAATTGAAAAATTTGTCCTAGAACCAAGTATTGAAAAAATTGTTGTTGGAGTTCATGGTGATTGGGTTACACACGCAGAAGATCTAGTTGAAAAATTCCTTCCACTTCACAAGGACCGTATCATCATCACAAAAGGTGGGGCGGATCGTAATTCTAGTATTGAAAAGATTATTGAAGCTATCGATGCTTA